>UQVG01000007.1 GCA_900544435.1 uncultured Erysipelotrichaceae bacterium
ACTATACATTTTCATCACCCTATTTCATTTTATCAAGATTATAAACACAAAAAAAGCCTCTCGGCTCTCTTTGATATATAATTGGGAAGGGAATATGAAAAACTATTCATATTGTAAAAGGTTGTTTCATCTTTTACATCTTTAATATACCCAGCTTTTGTGAACTCTATGCAACTTTTTTGTGTCAAACATGTAAAGAATTACTGTGAATTATGTGATGATAATCTTAAGTCTTTATTCACATACTTTAGATGGAGGTGATTTTGTGTCTTTACTTTATAAAGAAGTAGATGATTTTGAAGTTTATGCTTATCATCAAAAACAATTTAAAAAAGTCACAAAAAAGGATTTACTAGGAAAATGGACTTTATTTTTCTTTTATCCTGCTGACTTTACTTTTGTTTGTCCTACTGAACTTGAAGATTTACAAGAAAAATATCAAGAATTCAAAAAAGTAAATTGTGAAATTTATGCCATTTCTACAGATACTCATTTTGCTCATAAGACATGGCATGATATTTCTAAAAATATTTCTAAAATAGAATATCCAATGATTGGTGATCCTACACATACACTTACCTATGATTTTGATGTCTTTGATGAAAATGATGGTTTAGCTCAAAGAGGAAGTTTTATTATTGATCCTGAAGGTAAAATCGTTGTCTATGAAGTCAATGCTGGAAATGTTGGTAGAAATGCCGATGAACTTTTAAGACGTTTACATGCCTGTCAATTTGTATATGAACATGGGGATAATGTTTGTCCTGCTAAATGGAAATTAGGTGAAAAGACGATTCAAACAACTATTGAAAATATTGGTAAATAGAAAATGACTGTTTTTTGACAGTCATTTTCTACATCTTAGTATTCTAAAAGCTTATTTGTTAATTCATTCATTGCTTGAATTACTTGTGTAACTTCTTCATTTAAATATACTTCTTGATTTTTGATTTCTTCTTGATAAATATTAATTTCATCTGCAAAATCAGGATTTTCTTGTTCTGCTTTTTCAAAGATTCCTAATAAAGCAGGATATGTTTTAGCAAATTTAAATTGTCTATTTGTTGTCCAAAAAACATTATTTGGATTTGTTTCTTCACTTAATCTTCTTTGTGCTCTTAAGTTTGATTCTACAGAGAAATCATAAAAACCATATTCAGATCCACCATTTATATGCCAAGCTAAATCTAAAGCTCCATCTTTATCATTAGAAATATTTCCTTTTTCCAATGCTTGAATAATATCATTGAATAATTCAATATTTTCTTGGTATTGTGCAAATGATGTTGTAATCGTAGAAGATAATTCAATACCAATAAAATGATCTTGAATATACTTAAAAGCTTCATGAAGCTTAAGATTTAATTCTCTTCCTTCTTTTCTAAGAGCATCCTTTTCTTTTTCAGTCTTAGCATCAGCAAAACGTTTATTTATATTCTCAATTTTTTTATTTACTTTAACTGTAGCTTTCTTTAAAGAATTTAAAGATTGATTATATTGACTTACATCAATTCCTGCTTTTTTAGCAATATCTTCATTTAATACATTTAAATCATCGACCGCCGCTGTTAAATCCAACTTCATAACAGGGGCTTGATCTAACCAAATAGCAAGCATTCCATATGTATTGATATTAGTTGTCATAACTTCACGTGAATAAGTTGAAGGATTATCTGATTTTGTATGATAATGCATTTGAATCCATCCTTTTTCACCTTTAGATGTTCCTGGAACATTCACAAAATAAGGAACTCCAGCATGACGATAAGAAACTCCATCTTCCATTGTATTTGCATCTACAGAAGTGTCATTGATTCCTTTAGGATAAATATTATCTTCTGGATCAATTGCAATTTCATTTACAAATTGTTTAACTGCTGAGGCATATTCTGGAACACAAGATATTTCCATTTGATTAGCTCCATCATAAAATGCTGGTAATTCAAAATTAAGCATTGCTATTGTTTTTTGTGCCCATTCTGGATGAACTGTATTAATCATTTCCCAAGCGCCTGTTGTCCAATCATATTCAGTATTAGCTGCACCCCATTCTTCTGAACCATGTGCAATAAATAAAATATCATTTTCAGGTGTATAATTACTTTCTTTCATTGCTTTAGCAATAGCCATAATTAAACCAATCGCACAACTATCATCTTGAAATGATCTAAAATAAATATCATAATGACCAGAAATAATAATTTGTTGTTTTGAAGATTTTCCTGGTATCTTTCCTACAACATTGTATGAAACACCATCATCTAAAGAATAGTCATTATCTATTTTTAGTGTTGTTTTATTATTTCCAGCTTTTAATGCTTTTTTTATACTTTTATAATTATTTTTTGAAATAGCCACCGTTGGAATTAAGTCATCACAACATACATCCTGTACATTAATTTGATCATCATCATAAGTTCCATAACCACCATTATCATACGTCACTAATGCTGCTGCTTTATGTAAAGCAGCTTCTTCCATATACATATCGATCCAAGCTACATTAAATTGATCTACACCAGCAAGAACAATCTTACCTTCAACATCTTTTCCTTCATAATCTGCTGCTGTTCCATTACCAACATCAACCATTTCAGCAACAATTCCTTCTTTTGAAGTTCCTGATAACTGATAGGATGCTGGCATCATTTGAATATCTGTTCCTTCTATTTTTAAAGAAGCTGAGTTAAATTGCCATTTATCTACAGTCACAGGAATTTTTTCTGTTTCTAATCCAATTTTTCCCATTTCCTTTTCAATATAATCAGCTGCTTTATGTTCAGCATCTGATCCTGCAGAACGATATCCTAACTCATTAGATAATAAATCATCATCTTCTGCTAATGTTTTAGAAATGTTGTAAGCATACTTTGCATCAACATTCTCTAAATAATGATCCATTGTTGTCTTTTTAGGCTTACACCCAGCCAATGAAACCATCATTGTTAAAACAATCAATAAACTTACCCTTTTTTTCATTCTCTATTTCCTCCCAAACAATAAAAAAGACAGATGTTTATACACACCTGTCTCATCATCATATTTTGAACTATCTGTAACAGAAATCCTACTTACTGACCATTTCATAAGGTATATATAAACACTTTACAAAACTGAGCTTTTAACTCAATCAATAAGGGCATATGCCCTTCCGTATTCCACTAAATACGGTTCTTGTCTCTTCAACAAGTCTTCGGCATTTGACCCGGCCGTCCGTGTAGCCTTTAGCATATTGCTGGTCATTCTGTACAGATTTTTGTACGAAATTTATATTACATAAGTTTATTGATAAAATCAATATTATTTGATAAATTTTAAAATATGTTAAAATTGTATTGAAAGGAGGAAATAATCATGTTGCTTGATAAATTAAATATTATTTTAAATTCTAGTGATGAATTTTCTCCTAAATATATCATTAGTTCATTTGTTAAAAATAATCTTTATGAAATTCCTTCAATGTCTATAGATGCTATTGCTCTTTCATGTCATACATCTAAAAGCCAAATTTCTAAATATGTAAAATCATTAGGTTATGAAACCATGAAAGATTTTAAAGAAGATTGTTTGGATAATATTTCTGGTATGGAAAGAACTAATAAAACTCTCTTTTCATTACAAAACAATATAAAAAAACAATATACCGATTTTACAACAAATATCATTGATGAATTACATTATACAATGAATCAAATTGATGAAATCAATTTAATAAAATTAGTCAGTGATCTAAAGAAAAGTAAACGTATCTTCGTTTATGGACACGGTCACGCTAGAACACTTTGTACCTATATTCAAAATGAACTTTCTACCAAACAAAAAGAAACCATTATATGTGATGTTGATTTTGAAAAAGAATATCACTTTCAAGATAATGATCTTCTTTTACTCATCAGCATCAACGGAAATACATTTCATTTTGATAAAAGAGTGATTCACCATATTTTAAAATATTCGGTAAATACGTGGCTAATTAGTTGTAAAGATCATATAGATTTTCCAAAAAACTATTTATATATTCCAACAATAAATGATCAATACAATGATTATTTATTAAGGCATATTCTTGATTTTATCTTGATGTATTAGGTTTCCATTTTGGAAACTTTTTTATTTAATTTAGATTTATTTTCTATAATGATTTTGCAATTAAAAGAAAAGGAGCAATAAATTATGGGATTTAGAAAAGACTTTTTATGGGGTGGTGCTACAGCTGCCAATCAATGTGAAGGTGGAGCAAATGAAGGAAACAGAGGCGTTGCTAATGTAGATCTTATGCCTTTAGGTGAAGATCGTTATTTAGTCGGTACTGGTAAAATGAAAATGTATGATTTTGATGATCAACATTTTTATCCAGCTTTAACTGCTGTTGATTTTTATCATCATTATAAAGAAGATATTGCTTTATTTGGTGAAATGGGATTTAAAACTTTTCGTTTATCTATTGCTTGGACACGTATTTTCCCAAATGGTGATGAAGAAAAACCAAATGAAGCAGGATTAAAATATTATGAAGATATCTTTAATGAATGTCATAAATATGGTATTGAACCTCTTGTTACTATTAATCATTTTGATTGTCCAATGTATTTAATTAAAAAAATTGGTGGTTGGCGAAGTAGAGAAATGATTGATTATTTCTACAAGCTTTGTAAAACTTTATTTATAAGATACAAAGGATTAGTTAAATATTGGTTGACTTTTAATGAAATCAATATGATTTTACATTTTCCTTTTGTCGCTGCTGGTCTTTGTTTTGAAGAAGGTGAAAATGAAACACAAGCTATGATTACAGCTGTTCATCATCAGCTTCTAGCAAGTGCCATGGCCACAAAACTTGCTCATGAAATAGATTCAAACAATCAAATTGGTTGTATGCTAGCGGCCGGTTCTTATTATCCTGAAACATGTAAACCAGAAGATTATTGGAAAGCAATTTGTGATAATCGAGAAGTCTATATGTTTGCGGATGTTCAAGCAAGAGGTTATTATCATCCTTACGCTTTAAAATGGATCAAAGAAAGAGATGCACTTATTCCTTTTATTGAAGGAGATAAAGAGTTACTTAAAGAAAATACTGTAGATTTTGTAAGTTTTTCATATTATTCATCAAGAGTAAGTAGTAGTGATTTATTTAAAGGTAAACAATCAGAAAGTAATATTTTTTCTTCTGCTAAAAATCCTTATTTAAAAGAAAGTGATTGGGGTTGGGCCATTGATCCATTAGGATTTAGAAGTACAATCAATGAACTCTATGATCGTTATCAAAAACCATTATTTGTTGTAGAAAATGGTTTAGGAGCGAAAGATATTATTGAACAAGATGGTTCTATTCATGATGATTACCGTATTGATTATTTAAGACAACATATTCAAGCAATGAAAGATGCTGTTGAAAAAGATGGTGTTGATTTAATTGGTTATACTACTTGGGGATGTATTGATTTAGTTTCTAATGGTACAGGTGAAGTTAAAAAGAGATATGGTTTTATTTATGTAGATCGAGATAATTTAGGAAATGGAACTTATCAAAGAATGAAAAAAGATTCATTTTATTGGTATAAAAAAGTCATTGAAAAAAATGGAGAAGATTTGTATTAAAAAAACAGCTAATGCTGTTTTTTTAAATATCTTTCTAAAAATGAATGTGCAAGAGAACCTTGTTTGATTTCTTTTCTTGCTTCTTCAATTGAATACCAATGAGCTTCATCAACTTCATTTGTAAGTTTAAAATCTTCACTGTCAACAACAACTGCATAATTATGCATTAAGGTATTAGATGGTTGATAATATTCATTATCATTATATGTATAATCAATTACATTTAAATTGACTTCTTCTTTAATTTCTCTTATCAACGTTTCTTTCGCATTTTCACCTTTTGTAATATATCCAGCTACTAATACATTAAAATCTTTTCCATATTGTTTAATAAGCAAAATCTTATCTTTTGTTGGATTAAAGATAATTGTTGAAATAGCACTATTAAACATTGGAAAACGAAATTGTTTACATGTTGGACAATAAGGCACAAGTCCATCTATGCCACATTCTTTTTCTATTAACTGAGTTCCACATTCACTACAATATTTCATTATTTATCACCTACGCCATTATAACGTAAACAAATAATAACTAACAATATTAAATTTATAAGATGAAAACATAAAGCGATAATAAAAACAATTTGATAACTCTTCGTAAAATCATATAAATAACCAATTAATGTTAATGAACTGGCACTCCCTACATTTGTAAGAAAACCAATAACAGAATAAGTTCTTGCATAGTTTTCATTTCCAAAGAAATAACGTGTTAACATGGGAATACCTACAGCACCAACAGAGTAAATAGACCCAAACATAAATAAACCAATAGAAAGTAAAAGTGTTTCTTGATGAATCACTCCCAAAAATAATAGAACTAAAGAAATACAATTTGTTAGAATCATCATGATTACTGCTTTTATAGGACTTAATAAATCACTTAAAAATCCAATTAATAATTTAGTACTAATATTGCCTATCATGGTAAATGACATGAAAGTTGCTCCGATAGCAGCTGATAAATGAATACTTACAGCAATACCTGATAGATGTTGAGAAATTCCTGTAATTGAAGTATGTAAAAGAGTGAATAAACACATACAAAGGAAACTGATGGTTAGTAACTTTATTTTATTATTTTGAACTTTAGCTGTTTCTCTTCTATTTTGATAACCATAAGGTAGTAAATGTTCTTTTCGAGGATCAATATTCCAAGGAACAATTAATGCTGGTAGAACTAAAACAAGAATACAGATAGCCATAAAACGATAAGTCATTTGCCAACCATAACGAGTAATCCACGAACTTAATAAAGGCGAAAAGATAGCCCCTGAAAGTCCACTAAAACTTAATGCTAAACTCGTCGCTAAGCCATGTTTTTTATCAAACCAATTTGTAATAACAACTGTAATAGGAACCATTCCATAAATACCTACACCGATTCCTCTTAAAATACCTAATATATAAAATAAATAAACAGATGTACTATAAGACATCAACCAAGTTGCACCACTTGATAAAATAACACCTATTAGTAAGACCTTTTTATAGGAATATTTTTTAATCACTTTTGACATCTTTAATGAAGTTAATGCTGTCGCTAAAGTTGAAAGTGTAGCATGCATCGCAAAAGTTCCTTTTAACACTTTTAAACTTTTAGCTACAGGTGTATAAAAAACACCTATCGCATTGGTACATAAACCAATAGAACTGGCTGCTAAACAACACATTAATAAAACAATCATCCAATGTTTATAACTTTTATTGATCATAATTTTCACCTCAATAAAAACATATAACTTTATGATCTTTAACGCATTAGATTTCCTAAATTAAGAAAAGGAGGATCAAATCCTCCTTGCATATTCTTGAGCTATTAAACTTGCAATAAATTGTAATTGATAAGGATGACTATTTTGATCTTGTTTAGAATCAAAGGTAATCACATGATCAATAAAGTCTGGATAACTTTCTTGTTTACTTGAAATCAACCAAATTTGTGGTTTCTTTAATTTATTCTTTAAAGTTCTTATATCAGGATAATCAAAATAACATCCTGTATAAGAAAAGATAATCAATAAATCATCTTCATTGGTTGATGAAATATATTGTAATTGTTGCTTATAGGAAATATGTGAATAAGTTTGTTTTCCTAACATCAATAAATCACTTTGTAGATTAAAAGCAACTGCTCCTGCTTTTAATAAACCAAAGATACCTACCTGTTGATATTTTTGGATTTCTTTGCATAATGCATCTATTTGTTGCATATCTATTGATTCTTCTACCATTGTAATACTTTCTTTAACTTTTAAACTATATTCTTCTAAACGATCTTTAGCCTTAGAAGATGAAGAATATTGTTCAAAATTCATCTTTGTTGAAATCAATAACTCTCTCAATTCATTAAAATCATTTAATCCTATTTCCTTACAAAACCTTGAAATAGAACTCATCGCTACAGAACATTCCTTAGCCATCTCTTGAATACCAATATCCTTAATATCATCTAAATGATTTAATAAATACGTTGCAATTTGACTATTCGTTGAATCTTTCTTTTCACTCGCTAAAGTACTTAAAAAAACAATCGGTAACTTTCCATAAAGCATACAATCACTCTCTTTCTATCTTCCTCCAGCAAAATTATACATTAATCTTTCTTTCATTTCAGTAACATCCTTACCAAAGACTTCTAAAATTTTAAAAGCAAAAGGATAAGGTGTTGCTGGTCCTTGACTCGTTACAATATTTTGATCAAAAACAGCGACTTCATTTACAAAATCTCCACTTACAAGTTTATCTTGATAACCTGTATATCCTGTTACTTTTTTACCTTTAATGACATTGGTTTTTTCTAACACAACTGTTCCTGAACACATCGCCGCTATATATTGATGATGCTCATTAAAATATTGAACAAGTGAAATCACATCTTGATTTTCTAATAAATTTTGACCACCAGGTCTTCCTCCAGGTAAAACAAGCATATCATAGTTTTTAATTTCATCATTAAAATACTTATCTGCTTTTACATACATCCCATGCATTCCTCTTACAAATTCTTCATTAAAACTAAACGTATGACATTCTAATCCCCCTCGGCGAAGTAAATCCACAATTGTTAATGTTTCTCCTTCTTCATATCCTTCTGCCATTAATACTGCAACACGTCCCATTTTATTCATCCTCCTTGACATCAAATGCATTAAAATAAACCATTCTCTTTTTAACTGCTAAAGCATCTCCACCTAATAATTCTACAAGTTTATAAGCAAATCCATAAGCTGTTGCTGGTCCTCTACTTGTAACAATATTGCCATCAATGACCACTTTATCATTTAAATAAGTCCCTTGTTTTATTTTTTGATCATAGCCTTGATACGCTGTAAATTTTTTATCAACTAATAAATTTGCTTTTTCTAAAACAATAGGTGCTGCACACATAGCACAAACGTATTTACCTTTTTCATTCATTTGTTGTAAATATGAAATAAGTGTTGGGTTATTTTTCATCGCTTCTGCTCCACCATAACCTCCTGGTAAAATAACCATATCATAATCAAGAAGTGTCTCATTTAAGATGTGATCACATCTTACAATGATTTCATGTCCTCCTTTAACCTCTTGTTCAAAACCTACTAAATCACATTGAAGATGTGCTCTTTTTATAATATCTGCAATTGTTAAAGCTTCACCTTCTTCAAAACCTGATGCTATTATAATTGCTGCTTTTTTCATCATTATTCCTCCATTTCATCTTTACAATAATCTTTACAATGAAATGAAACAATGGATTTCCTAAATTAAGAAAAAAGCCTAAGAATTTCTTCTTAAGCTTTAAGATATTCAATAACATCTTTAGCATCTTTGGCTTCTAATAAAACTTGCATGGCTTGTTTATTATCCATAACTGCATAAAGATCTTTTAAAGTATTTTTAGTTACTTGAGGTTCTTTCATATTCATAGCAATCATAAAAATAATCTGTACTTGATGTTGATTCCATAAAATAGGTTTTTTTAAGGTTGCTATAACGATTTTAGATTTTATAATTTCTTTTTCACTACCATGAGGAATAGCAATATTATTACCTAAATCAGTAGCCATGATTTTTTCTCGACGAAATACACTTTCTTTATAGTTTTCACTAACATAGTGATGTTTATGTAATTCATCACATAAATAACTAAGGACATCATCTTTATTATCAAAGTCCAATTGAACATGAACAACTGTTTCATCAATGATTTTTCCTAAATGTTGATAATATTGTTTTTGTTCACTTACATGATCTACTAGAAAATTGTTAATACCTCTAATATCCATCTCTGATAAAAAAGAAGATACTAACACAACTGGTTTAGCACATTCTTTAATAGGTACTGTTGAAATTACAAAATCGATTTCTTTTAAATCAATTTGTTGTAATTGATTTAAAGAAACAATATCTTTAATCACAATAGAACTAATAAATCTTTCTATACGATGCGCAATTAATCTTGAAAAACCAATTCCTTCTGGACAAACTATAATAACATTCTTTTGTTGCATTGAACGTTCAACAGCTGCTTGAAAATGAATTGTTAGAAAACCTATTTCATCTTGACTTAAATTATGTAGTGTTTGATTATCAATCATTTCTACTGCTAATGTAATGATTGAAAACATTGCTGAATATTGTACCTTTATTTCATTGATTAAAGGATTATCTAATTTAACATGATATTTTATTCTTTGAAGCAAAGGAACGATATGTGTCATTAAACTTATTTTTAATTCTTTATCTTCTTGTAATGGACAATGGATCGCTACAGAGACAAATTCAATCAATTGATTAACAAGTTCAATATGTTCTTCTTTGATATCCAATAAATGATTCTCAATATTGAGGTGCATAAAATCACTTTGAATACCTGAACATACAAGATATTGATGAATATATTGAACTTCCCCTTCTGGAAGTTCAATATCAAATTCTTGAGCAATGGCTACTGCTATATAATTAGCAATTGCCATTGTTTTATCAATCACTTCTGCTTGATAAATTTGTTTCGCTGTTTCTTTTGTATATAAAGTATCATTATCAACTCTTTTTATTAAAATGAGGAGGTGGGTTATTAAGTTGACATAAGATAAATCATTAATTACATAGCCTAATCTTTGTTCTGCTTCACTAATAATTTTTTCTATTTTTTCAATTGCATCAATATTGAAGAGATTCTTTAAACGATAGTAAGTCGATAAATCTAGACGACTAACTTTAGGTTCTATTTGATCTTCTTCAAATTCTAATTGTACAAAGTCACTTGCAAGTTGACTAAGTGCATGTCTAATATCAATTTCATTTCCTTCAATACGTGTTCCTTTACGGTCTTTTATTAAAGATAAATTAAATTTTTGTACTTGTTTTTCTATAATATCTAAATCACTAACAATAGATGTTTTAGAAACCATAAATTCATCTGCTAATTTATTTAAAGAAGTTCCTTCATTGTTTGATAACAATCTAGAATATATTTTCATTCTTCTTATTTTAGTAGATAAAATATCTGTTTCTTCTTTATGAATATCTAAATAATAGAGGAGTGATTCTTTTTTAGAAACAGACGCTTCTATTTTTACACCATGTTTTGATTTTCTTTTTAATTCAATATGATAATCAGATAAGAAGTCTTCTACTTTACATAGATCATTATGAACTGTTCTTTTAGAAACAGCTAATTGATCCATCAATTGATCAACAGAAATATAATCTTCTTCATTAATAAGAATTTTTAACAATTTCTTTTGTCTAGCATTCATCTTAAACCCTCCTTATCCTATCATATTTTACAAGCAAGAAAACGTTCTGTCAAAGAACGTCTTTTTAGCTTTATTCTTCTTCTGCTGGAATATCTTTTTTCAAAAGATAAATCATACCAACAACAACTGCAACACCTGCAGCTACAGCTACGATATACATCAAAGCATTTCCAACAACAGGTAAAACAATTAAACCACCATGAGGAGCAGCATCAGTACATCCTGCAAGACCAGCAATAATTGCACCAACTGAAGAACCAGCCATAATAGAAGGTAATACACGTAATGGATCAGATGCAGCAAATGGAATAGCACCTTCAGTAATACCAATTAATCCCATAGCAGCTGCTGCTTTACCAGCTTCTTGTTCTTCTGGAGTAAATTTCTTTTTAAGTAACATTGAAGCAATACCCATACCAATTGGAGGAACACAGATAGCAACACCTGTCATACCCATCATTTCAGTATTTCCAGTAGCAATTAATGCTGAAGCTGTTGCAAAAGCAACTTTATTAACAGAACCACCCATATCAAAGGCAATCATACAACCAATAGCAATCGCAAGGATTACAGTAGAACCACCACTTAAACTATTTAAACCATTTGTAAGAGCATTAACAACTCCACCTAAAGGATTAGCTAAAATATAAATATAACCTAAACCAACAATAACAGTAGTTACAATAGGAATAATTAAGATAGGCATAATTGCTTTTAAGAATTTAGGAACATTCCATCCTTTAACCCATTTAGCTAAATAACCAGCACAGATACCCAAGATCATAGCTCCTAAGAAACCTGTTTTAACTTCACCACTACCAATAGCATTATTAGCAAGATAACCCATTGTCATCCCTGGAAGTAACCCTGTCGTTCACTACATCATGTAAATCTTGGTCATATGCTGGGTTTGTTGTGTTATCAGCAAGGTTTTCACAGAAGAAGTTATTCATAATCTCCTGTAAATCTTCCTTGCTTTTCACAATCGTGTATGGTTTTAATGAGTTATCGCTTGGCTCTACGATTCCCATATCTATCATTAATCCGATATAAGGCAATACACTCTTCTTGGATTTAGGATATCCCAAATCAGTAAGTGCCTTCGATAAATATTTTGCAGAGGTGTAACTTCGTTCTTCTTCGTAAATCAGTCGCATGGTGTGGTAAATGATTTCGTTTTCACGACGATTCATTTCCTGTGCAGGACTATACTGAATCAATCCAGATAACCCATATTTTAATTCGATTTCTGGAAGTCCTCCTTCATCCACTTCGATACGCTCGATTAAGATTTCGATATCTTTACGATCAAGAACTCCTTTTTCGATGATTTTATCAACTACCTGCAATGCGTTTTCCAATTTTTCTTTTACATCTTCATTTTCCAGACTGGTATCATTTAATTCTTTTAACTGCATTTCCAATCCATGAATCTGTGAAAGAATATCCTGCTGCAGAGCATCGTAAGTTTCGTTTACGATATCTTCATTGTCATGAGCATTGGATAAATCTCTGACTTTCTGTGTAAAAAGAACTTTTAATTGTTTTTTGCGTTCTAAAATATTGTTTTGAATCTCAGTACGTTTTTCTTCAACAGTTCTTTTTTCAGAGTCAAAATCTTTCATATCATAGGTTGCAATGACTTCTGATAAGGCATTACGACACAGTTTAATATAAGTTACAACGTCTTCCATTAAATCATCTTCTTCAATCAGATGAGCTTTGGAGCAATATCGCTTACCTTTGGTGTTGTAAGTGGTACAGATATAATACTTACGTTCTCTGCTGGAAGTGGTTCTCTTAATTGGAGTTAAACGACTTCCACAGTCTTTGCAGAACAGACAACTTCCAAATGGATTTGGTATTTCAGAACCAATCCATTGTCCACGACTTCCACGATAATTATTCTTCACACGTTTTTCTTTCATGTCCTGAATCAGATTAAAAGAGGCTTTATCAATGATTGCAGGATGATTGTCTTCAAAAACATATTGTTCATCCTTTGGTACACGCTTGTCTTTTCCGTGAACAGTAGAGCGTGCACGTTTTCGCAAACGGAGTGTACCAATATAAAAATCATTTCCAAGCATATCCTTTACCATAGAATCAGACCATTCGGTAGCAATCTGACGTTTCGTAACCTTTCCTTCTTCCAGTTCTCGTTCGTGACGGACCATGGAAGGAGTCGGAACTTTCTTTTCTGTCAGATGGTTGGCAATCATACGATAGCCGGAACCTTTTAAGTATAGGTCATAGACCATTTTTACGTATTCGGCTTCTTTCGGTACGATTTCTATGATGGATTTGTCTTTTTCATTTCGTTTATATCCAAATGGTGGCTGAGTCATGAGTGTTCCCTCTTTTTGACGAGCTCCAAGAGCACGTTTTATTTTTTTACTGGTATCTTTTACATATCTCTCATTATACCATGTTTTGATACCTATCGTATCATCATCTGCTTGCATAGAATCATAATTATCATCTATGACAATCAGTTGTTTTCCTCGTTCCTGAAAATCATCAAGAAGAAGTAACACTTTGGCATTATGACGTCCGAGACGGGAAAAATCTTTGACAAATACTCGATCTACATCCTTGTCTAAATCTTCCATTAACTGATTGAAGCCTGGTCGGTCAAATTTATATCCAGACACGCCATCATCCTCATACCAGCGGTCGATAACCATGTTACTTTCTGCCGCAAATTGGTTAATTATTAATTTCTGATTTTCGATAGAAACGTAGTTTCGTTTGTCATCATCTCTTGATAGACGTACATATCCAGCGTTCATAGATTCACTTCCTTTCCGTATATGAAATATATTAACATGAATAATGTAAATATGGAATATATTTTGAAAGAATATTTGTCAACTGCTGATATTGCAATAGTGATTCTTAATAACCGCCTTTAATCCATCGTGAATATTCTTATCATTCTGTCCATCCAGATATGTGACAACTCGAAATCCCAGTTCCCTATATTTATCCTTTGCTGTTTCATATTCTTTTTCTGATGAAAAATCGTTTTTCCAAAGATAATAGGTCGGTTTACTCAAGCGTTATCACATCCCCTCTGCCTTATCGCTATTTTATGAAGTCCGGTTTCTATTGTTGCAAGTCCCATTTGCAGCTTTATTGATTGAGCCGAGATTCCGGTTTCTTTGGTGAACGGTTTTTCACGTTCCTCTTATGGATGAATCCATAACTCGCCGTTGGTTGCCGAGCCACCCCAAGGAGTTTCACCTATTAGATGTGAGTGTCATTATACAGTGCAGTGATTTCACTTGCTTGCAAGAGTGAAATCACAAACGCCGACAACGAAAACTTGTTTTCGTTGTATGTTACCGCTGATTCCGGTTTCTCTAATTGTCAAGGTGCGAGAGCAATTTCTGCTCTTTTGATAAGACGAGGATAACACGGATTTTTGGAGTGACTAGGATATTCACGGCGATTGCAATTTGGCAATGGGTACAGGATGAGAAATTGCAAATTTGCAATTGTAGAGTATGAACGGATGAGCTATAATCAAGGAAAAGAACATGGGGAGATTATACGATGTTAGAAACAAATAGATTGATATTGCGTCATTGGGTAGAATCTGATGCAGAAAGTTTGTATGAATATGCGAAGGACCCTGAGGTTGGTCCGATCGCCGGATGGCCGCCACACAAAGATATTAATGAAAGTTTAAGTGTTATAAAGAATGTTTTTACTGGTGCTGAGTGCTATGCCATCTGCGAAAAAGGGAGTGATAGAGCGATTGGCGCAGTTGAACTTAAATTGAACGGACACACAGATATGACTGAAAGAGATGATGAATGTGAACTGGGCTATTGGCTTGGGAAGCCATTCTGGGGAAGAGGTTATATGCCAGAAGCGGTAAAAACTCTTTTGCGTCATGGTTTTGAAACTCTTGGTATGACAACGATTTGGTGCGGCTACTATGATGGAAATAACAAATCAAAACGTGTTCAGGAGAAAGTGGGTTTTGTTTATCATCATACTTGCAATGAAGTTCCAGTACCTTTGATGAATGAAATCAGGGTTGGCCATACGAATTTTATGACGAAAGAAAGTTGGGAGAGCAAATATGGCGTTTGATTCTAAGAAAGAATACAAAGAATTTTATATGCCGAAGAACAAACCAGCAATTGTAAATGTACCAAAAGCTAACTATATTGCTGTCAGAGGTAAAGGAAATCCGAATGAAGAAGGTGGAGCATATCAAAAGGCAATTAGCGTGTTATATGCTGTTGCATACACATTAAAAATGAGTTACAAGACAGAGTATAAGATTGAAGGATTTTTTGAATATGTTGTACCGCCACTGGAAGGTTTCTGGTGGCAAGACGATGTCCATGGTGTGGATTATGAAAATAAAGATGCTTTCAATTGGATTTCGGTTATTCGATTACCAGATTTTGTTACGAAAGAGAATTTTGATTGGGCAGTTGAAACAGCAACGAAAAAGAAAAAATTGGATTGTTCAGCAGCGGAATATCTTACGATTGATGAGGGATTGTGTGTTCAGATTATGCACTTTGGACTGTTTGATGATGAACCGGCAACTGTTGCATTAATGGATGATTATGTGGAACAGAATGGCTATGTAAACGATATGAGCGAGGAACGGTTGCACCATGAGATTTACATGTCTGATGCAAGAAAGGTTGCTCCGGAAAAATGGCAAACGGTTATAAGACATCCGATAAGGAAAGCATAAAATTGAATATGGATTTTTAAGCGAGGTGAAAGAGGTTGAATTATATAGAATACGGAAAAGAAAATAGTGATGTAATTGTCCTCTTGCACGGAGGCGGTTTGTCATGGTGGAATTATAAAGAAGCTGCTGAAAGATTGCAAATGGATTATCATGTAATTATACCTATAATAGATGGTCATGCAGGCTGTGATAAACCATTTACAACGATAGAGAATAATGCTTCGGAAATTATAGAATTTATAAATAATAAATTAGGTGGTTCAGTTCTATTGATTGGAGGATTATCACTTGGAGGGCAGATTTTGCTTGAGATTTTATCTCAACATAAGAATATATGTAAGTATGCAATCGTGGAAAGTGCACTTGTGATACCTTCAAAATTTACATATTCTATGATTAAACCGGCGTTTGGCAGTTGTTATAACTTGATAAAGTATAAGTGGTTTTCAAAATTACAATTCAAATCATTGCGAATAAAATCGAATTTGTTTGATGAGTATTACAAAGATACTTGTGCAATTACAAAGAGTGATATGATTTCATTTTTGCAGGAAAACTCTGTATATTCTTTAAAAGATGGTATTAGGGATTGCGAAGCAATTGTCTGGATTTTTGTGGGAGAGAAGGAAAATAACTCAATAAAAAAATCTGCTAAGCTTATTCATGAAAAATTACAGGGTAGTTTTATACAAATTCTGCCTAATATGTATCATGGAGAGTTTTCAATAAATTATGCAGACAGGTATGTAAGCAAACTATTGGAAATAATAAAGCAATGAAACTTTGAGTTGTGGAATCATAATTACAACAATGTATAAGTTTGGAAAGGATGAATCTATGAAATCATTACCAGCAGATAATATCCATCAACGTCTGAGTGATCTCCGTAATGGCACCGGGAAATCGCAGAAAGAAGTTGCAGATGAATTGAATGTACAAGCATCCGTGTTAAGTCGTATTGAACGTGGAGAAACAAAAGCAGTCAGCCATGATTTGGTTATAAAATTTGCAGAATACTATAATGTTTCGACGGATTATTTGCTTTGCATATCGGATATTCGCATCAGAAGGAATGTGGAACTGGAAGAATTGGGATTGACCAATAAGGCGCTGCTCCAGTTGTTACAAGGGAACGTGAATGGAGATATTTTGAGTAGATTGTTGGAGCACCGTTACTTCCCGCAACTTCTTGATACGATTAATTCCTATTTTACGGAAGAACATAATGCTGGATTCGCAAACAGAAATGCTGTCATAGATATGGGTACAGCAAGTTTAAGGGAACTTATCAAAGAAAATCCGGATTGCAAAATTGAAACCCAACATGGGATTCGTGAAATCAATGCTCAAAAGATTACCGGAACAGAGGCGGACATAGAGAAAATAAAAAGTATTTTTCTCGTAATTCTAAAGGACATCAAAAAAGAATTTGATATACCATTTTCGGATGTTAGTTCGGAAGAATTGCAAAAGCAACTGGCTAATATGCGAAAACAGGCATTGTTTCAGAAAAAAAAGAATCCAAAGTTTAATGAAACGAATATGGCAAAACTTGTCATGAATATGTTTCAAAATATGGGAATGGATTTGGATGAGTATGAACAGGAATTGTTCCAGAAAATGATGGTGCATATGTTTCAACGTAAACGATAATCAGAATACGTCAGTAAAAAATGAATATAATATATAATACCCTACAAAAAAATACCGTTGACATTTCTGTGTCATTTTTGTATATTATTTGTAGTGGTTGTGCTGTGGAATCTCGAGATGCCCACAGCCCAGGGAGCTCATGCGTGGGCTCCCTTTTTGCAACTAAAGACAAGATTGGAGAAATGCAGCTATGCCGAAGACGTTCTTTACATACGAGCAACAATTGAATAAATTGCAGAATGAAAAGCAGCTTACGATAACAAATCTGGCATATGCTGAAGAAGTTCTTGAAAAGCTAAGCTATTATTCTCTGATCGGTGGATACAAAAATCTTTTTAAGCATCCGGCATCAGGTAATTATATTTACGGAGTTACATTTGAAGAAATCGTTGCATTCTATTATTTTGATGAAGAACTCCGAACATTGTTTTTGAAATATATCCTCCATGTGGAGCGTCATATGAAATCCATGATTTCATACTATTTTTGCGAAAAATATGGAGAGAATCAATCAGCATATTTAGACGAACATAATTACAATCTTTCAAAGAAAAATGCACATGAAGTAAAGCGACTTGTGAATTCGCTTTCAAAATCAATATCTGTTCCAAGCAGCTATGCGTACATAACACATCATGTAAATACATATGGAAACGTACCACTTTGGGTAGCAATGAATGCCATTACCTTTGGACAAGTATCTAAAATGTATCAATATGCACCTACAGATATCAGAACGAAAATCAGTAAACGTTTTGGTGGATTGACAGAAAAACAATTGCATCAGTTGATTACGATTGTAGCCAGATGCCGTAATGTGTGCGCACATGGAGAACGTCTGTATTCATTCAGAATCCGTGAAACAATTCCAGATATGCCACTTCACGACAAACTTAAGATTGTCAAGAAAAAAGGACAGTTTGTAAGTGGTAAAAGTGATTTGTTTGCAGTCGTTATTGCATTGAGATATTTAATAGGGAATGAAGATTTTAAGAAATTTAAAAGGGATTTACTTCGCCTGATAAATGATACATTGAAAAAGTGTCCACACATTTCTAAAGAACAGCTGTTAAAAAATATGGGATTTCCAGAGAACTGGGATAAAATACTAAGATATAAAAAGTAAGCTTTTACTATTTTCTTGATTATGATAAAATGAATAGCAATTGGGGTATGTGTTTGCGGACACATACTTGGAGGAGTCGGAGAAATCTGGCTCCTCTTTTAATTTTGTTAAAAATGAAAGTCAGAGCTAACAACTCTGGCTTTATTGGGATGAGCATTACATTATTTTGTTTAAAATCAATCTGGAAATAAATAAGCAAATGGCAAATCCGGCAAGAGTAACGAGTATTGTGTTCATTACTACTACGTTTACAGCGCCTGCAAATAAAAGTGCAATGTAGAGAAGAATAAACATTGCATAACCGGCATAAGACCAGCATTTTAAACCTATCATTCTGTTTCGCTCGTCGGATTCATATATTTCTCTTTGTTTTAAAGCTTCTTTGTTTTTCAAAAGTCGTAAGTTTTTGATGATTGTGATAATCGCTGCAGCGATCAGACCACATCCCAATCCCACATAGTAACCAGATGAATAGTCAGCATTGCCGGATGCAAGCGGAATGCAAGTGCCGACATATAACGAAACGCCGCCCAATATTAAGAGTATGATACTATAAAGAATTCGCAATTTAATTTTCTGTTCTATGGATTTTTCAAGTTTTACATTATTAATCAACATATTTTAATCCTCCTCAAATAAAAATATTTCTTCGATTGTTTTCCCAAAATATACAGCGATATCATGGGCAAGAATCAGGGATGCGTTATATTTGCCGTTTTCTAAAGAAATAATGGTTTGCCGTGTTACGTTTACTGCAGTTGCTAATTCTTCTTGTGATATGCGGTGTTCTTTGCGTAATTCTTTTATTCTGTTTTTCATTATTCACCTCCAAAAGTAAAGCTTGCCTTACAATTAAAGTATAGTTGACTTTACATTAAATGTCAAGTTTGCTTTACATTTAGATTTGTCATTGACTGTAGTAATAAAATAGAGTATGATTATTCATACAAATCATACCTTTGGAGGCGCTTATGGAAGTGAACAATGGAAAATACGCATGGATGGTTAAAATTGGAGAAAAAGGACAGTTTGTTATCCCGAAAGAGGCAAGAAATTTATTTGATCTTCAGCCGGGAATGGAAATTTTAGTTTTAGGTGACGAAAAAAGAGGTTTGGCAATTTTGCCAAAGGAAATGCAAAAAGAATATATTGCAAGGATTTTTTCAGAAATGGATTCCTAAAGGATGGTGAATTGATATGAGTAAAATCGTTTTCTTTTGTATTCCGGCACACGGGCATACCAATCCAACGTTGGGAGTTGTGCGTGAATTGATCAGTAGAGGGCATCAGGTTTTTTATTATTCCTACAATATGATGCGTGAAAAGATTGAAGCTACAGGAGCAACTTTTGTTTCTTGTGATGAATATGATCAGGAACAGCGATTGGATGCGAAAGATGCAGTTCGTGTAGGGAAAGATTTGGCTTTTTCCACACAGATATTGGTGGATACTACATTGGCTTTGGATGATACGGTGTGCGAACACATGAGAGAATTAAATCCAGACTGTATTGTTGCAGATTCCATGGCTGTATGGGGAAAGGCTGTAGCGTTAAAACTTGGAATTCCTTTTGTGTCTTCAACAACAACCTTTGCTTTTAATCAATATTCAGCAAAAATAATGAAACAAAGTCTGAGACAGATGTTTGGTATGATTTTTTCAATGACGAAAATCAATAAAAACATCAAACGTCTGCAAGAGAAAGGTTATCCTGTAAAAAGTGTTCTTGATATTATTCAGAACGATAATAATACAGATACGATTGTATATACCTCTCCGGAATTTCAACCATGCTCTGAAACATTTTCAGATAAATATGTCTTTGTAGGTCCGTCCATACGGCCTATTGAAAATATATTTGAGAAGAAGTCGGATAAATTAATCTATATATCAATGGGAACTGTAATCAATGATTCAACAGAGTTTTATAAAAAATGTATAGAAGCATTGGCTAATAAGAAATACCAGGTAATCATGTCAGTTGGTAATTTGATAAATATTGAAGACTTAGGTGCTGTACCGTATAATATTACGATTTCGAGATTTGTAGATCAGATAGCTGTGTTAAGTCAGGCGGATGTATTCCTTACCCACTGTGGTATGAACAGTGTCAATGAAAGTTTATATTATAAGGTTCCTCTTGTAATGTACCCACAAACATCGGAACAGGATGGCGTGGCCACCAGAGTAGAGCAACTTGGTGCTGGTATCCGATTGAAGTATGTAAATGCAAAATCGATTACAGAGACCATTGAAAATGTGCTACATACCAAATCTTATTATGAACAGGCAGCAAAAATTTCTGAGGGATTCCATAAATGTACTGGTGTAAAAGGTGCTGCAGATAAAATTGAACAGATGTGTAAATAAGTAATCAAATAAGCAAGCAGATTGAAGTTTCTCAAAATGCTTGCTTATTCTATGATGATTTATAACCCCTGCGAATGATAATTCTCTCGATTCACTGATTTTGGGTTTGACTTTTCGTTTATTTCGGTCTTTTTACGATTTAATTTATCCAAAACAGAAGCTCGTGCTTTGATCTTAATCTGCTCCGTTCCAGCCCTTTTCACTTCCGGCTGCATAAGTTTATTCTGGATTTTCAGAAAAGCACTCTGCATAGTATTTTTAATTTTTGCAATCACTCCATCCAATCGTTTGGCTGCATACTCACGTTCTTTTTTAGAGGCTTTTCGTTCCGGAGAGAGCACCCAGTTTTTCGATTCTTCTACCAATCGGATATCTTCCAAGTGGGTTTCTTTTTTGACAGTAGCAGTAACAACTTCAACTGCTTTGTCATAGGCAACATCGGAAACTTCATCAATCAAATTTTCCACGTCTTCGATTTTCATAACTAATTCTTCAAGTTTTTCTGCTTGCAAAGCCAACTGTTCTTTCTGTTTGGCAAGAATGTAATCCTGCTTTTCTAAATATTTACGTCCACCATACTCTGGTTCCTCTTCTAATTGTAATCCATAACTTTTGGCAATATCAAAAAGTAATGCACGACAGGCAGAATCAAATACCATCTTACGATTATTGTTTCGTCCTGCAGGTTTTTCAGGATTTGGTAAATCAAAACCAAGCTTTTCTAACGCTTTTTCCTGTTGTGGAAATAATTCTCCATATTGATTTTCGCAATCAAACACATGACGTTCATGAATGTGAGGCGTACTCTCATCCAGATGAAGTGCCCAATCCAATATGTGAACATGAGTACCAAATCGTTCGGTAATTTCAACCATAAAATCCATAACTACCTGTAATAATATATCTGGTGAAACGTGATTGTCTAAAGTGCCAATTTGATAGATGGTTTCTTCCGGGCAGGTTTTCTTATGTTTTAAGATATCTGATGTGGTGCGATTACGTTCCGGGTGACGATTCTTAATATTACGTTCATTTTGTCCTTCAATAAATCCTTTGTAATGAATAGAATAATAAAGTTCTTCCGCTTCTTCAAATGTGTTAGCCAGTTCACATTCATTTCCCTTATCATAAAAAGTACGATATCCATTGAAGCAATCCCAGTAAATATTTCCTTTTGCCCGTTCTTCATCGATGTGCTCACTATTATTAATATTAAAACTGCGGTCATTGTGCTTGGGATTGTAAGCACCATTTTTCCCGGCACGACCATTGTGTCTTGTTAATTTCATTATGATGTTCCTCCATTCTTTGAAAATTTCCCTGAAAGGGATTTAGACAGCGAAGCTGATTCCTTGCTGCTTTTAGCGTCAAGTAATACCCAGTACTAAGTGGCGAGGCGCCACTGAACTGGGCAAGGCGGCTGCCCTTGACCTGCACAGGGATATTGCATTCCCTGTACCCATGCACAAAGAAATTGCATTCCTCTGTACACCTGCTCCGAAAGAACCAATTCCATCACAATTGAGATTTCATTTCGTTCCTTCGGTTTATGCCAAATCATTCAC
>UQVG01000008.1 GCA_900544435.1 uncultured Erysipelotrichaceae bacterium
CTTGAGTTAAGGCATCTTTAATATGATCGAAGGCATATTGTTGATATTCATTAATAGAAGCAATTTCATGATTTGATAAATAATTTAAATCTAGACCAGCAATATCAAATGGAACATAAGTAATAGGTTCAAATTTTAAGAATGTTCCATATTCATTTTCAGTATGTTTTACACATAAAAGTTCATTTTCATGTCTAATACCATGACTACCTTCTACATAAACACCTGGTTCATCTGTTGTAATCATGCCTGGAACGATACATGCTTCATGACCATAAAGACTCTTTGGACGAATACCATTAGGTCCTTCATGAACATTTAAGAAATGACCAACACCATGTCCTGTTCCACAACGATAATCTAAATCATAATCATAGATGACACCACGTGCTAAAATATCTAAATTAGCACCAGTTGTCACACCTTCAATAAAATGAGCATTTTGTAATCTAAACATGGCTTTTAAAGCAATCGTAAAGTCTTTTCTTTCTTCTTGAGTCATTTCACCTAAAACAAATGTTCTAGTAATATCTGTTGTTCCTGTTAAGTATTGTCCACCACTATCAATTAATAATAAATGAGAAGCTTCTACTTTAGAATATTGTTTTTCTGTTGGATGATAATGCATTAAAGCAGCATTTTCACGATAAGCACAAATTGTTGTAAAAGAAATATCTTTGAAATTTGGTTGTTGTTGTCTAAATTCTAAAAGTTTATTAGAAATAGAAAGTTCATCCATTTCTGTTTTTCCAATATTTGTTTTTAACCAATACATAAATTTAGTAACAGCAATACCATCATGTAAATGAGCATCTTTAGTCGCTTTGATTTCTGTTTCATTTTTAATTGATTTAAGTAGTTGACTAGGATTTGTTTGATCAATGATATTTTCTTGATGAAGAGGACTCACTAAAGCATAGTTAACAGATTTAGTATCTAATAATACTTTTCCATCAATATGTTTAATATCTTCATAAATATCAAAATAATCTTTAACAACGATTTGATCTTTTAATAATTCATCAATTACCTCTTGGCAAACTGCTTCTTTTCTTAAATATAAAGTAGCTCCTTGTTGATCAATTAAAGCATAAGCTAAAGCAACAGGATTACATAAAACATCATTTCCACGAATATTAAAGATCCAAGCAATATCATCTAATGTTGTTACTAAATGATATTTAGCATCTTTCATTTCTTTTCTAATGATTTCTAATTTTTCTTTTCTAGAAACACCACAATATTTTGTATCGTATAAATAAACTTCTTCATGAGAAAGTTCTGGACGATTATCCCAGATAAGATCTACAAGATCTTCATTAGCTTTAATATGATTTGTAAATTGACATTCATGATAAGCCATCACACGACCATCAAAACCTATAGTATCATCAGGGTGCTTTTCAATATATTCCTTAATTGTAGGAACACCTGGTGTACGCATTTTCATTAATTCAATACCACTTCCAGCAAGTTCTTTTTCTGCCTGAATAAAATATCTACCATCTGTCCATAGATAAGCTTCATTTTCTCTGACAACGAGAGTTCCTGCAGAACCTGTAAAACCTGACATATAATGACGAGCTTCAAAGTAACTTCCTACGTATTCACTTTGATGAAAGTCACTTGTAGGAATGATATAAAGATCAATGCCTTTTTCTTTCATAAGTTGTCTTAATTTTGCAATTCTTTGATTAATCATAATTACCTCCTAAGCTATTTAATTTTAACACTTACTATAAGGAATTAAAAGTCTTATAAAAGGGTGAATTTTTTGGGTGCTTTTTTTCTTGAAAGTAGCGTGTGGCATAGGATTTGGCGGATTTACGCAAATGTGTAAATTTGTCTATTGACAAATCTTGAAAATAAGGAGTAGAATAACGTGCGAAATAAGAAGAGGTCTGTATTGCAAGCGCCACATCCGTTAGAAGTGACATGAACAACACAAAGAAATGGAAGGGTGTTTTTGTTTTATGGATACTTCTTTAAAGAAGATTATTGATAAATTCTTATAAAATAGTTAAAAGTTTATCATTTGTAGTTGATTTGAAGACTATATTTGTTGAATTTTAAAAGAATGAGAGTACAATAATCCTCGACGAGAAGAAGGGGGAAAATAAGATGGATGATATTATTCAAAAGTTAATAGAATTCGATCGCCAATGCGTAGAAAAAGTAGATCTTGCGAAAAAGAAAAAAGCAGAAGCTCAATCAAGTATGATGTCGCAAAAATCTACAATTTATAGTGAGTATATTGATAGCCAACAAGATCAGTTAGAAAAACATAAACAAGATTTGTTGGATAAGAATAAAGAAGAAGCACAATTACAAGAAAATGAATTTCATAAATCAATGAAAAATATGGAAGATTTATTTACTCAAAATAAAGATAAATGGGTAGAAGAAATCTTTAATAGATGTACTAAATAGAAGGTGAGAAAATGTCTTTTTCTTCAAATGCCTTATGTGCAAAAGCTAAATCAATGTATGGTGGACGTTTAAATAAGAATATTTATCTTGATTTAACA
This sequence comes from uncultured Erysipelotrichaceae bacterium, assembly GCA_900544435.1. Lineage (GTDB taxonomy): Bacteria > Bacillota_I > Bacilli_A > Erysipelotrichales > Coprobacillaceae > Faecalibacillus. The sequence continues at coordinate 2,529 of UQVG01000008.1, forward strand.
AGAAAACAAACAATTGGAGAAGTTGTTTCTTATTTAAAATCTCAAACAAGTTATGCTGATGCCTTAAAAGATATTAATATTAGACATGTTCATCGTGGTCAAATAGAAGATTGTTTGAATCAAGAGTATTATCATCGTTGTGCTAAATTGATGAAATATTCACCAAAAGCTGATGAAGACTTTTATTTATTTGAAATCATGGGAGTAGAAATTAATTTAATTATGGATAAACTTGTTTCTTTACAAGCTAAAGAACAATATAGTTTTAATTTATCTATTCCTACTTATTTAGCGAAAAAAACAAGTTTTAATATTGATGGTTTAGTAAACATTGAATCCTTTAAAGATCTTTTACAATATCTTTCTAAAACAAGATATTATAAAGTTCTTAAAGAAATTGATTTTTCAGTACCATTTGATGTTAAAGAAGTTCATATGTGCTTACAATCACTTTATTATGAAAATATCGTTGAAACGATCAAGAAACATTTCAAAGGAAGTGTTCAAAAAGATTTATTAAATATTCTTTATACTTCTATTGAATTAAAAAATATTTCTAAAATTTATCGTTATAAACAATATTTCCATGAATCAGAAGATTCAATCAGAAGTTCACTCTTTTTACAATATTCAAGATTGCCAAAAGATATGATGAATCGTTTAATCGCAGCAAGCGGTCCTAAAGAAGTATTATCTTTATTATCGACTTCTAAATATAACTTCTATATGGATGATAAAGAATTTGCTTATATTGAATATTATGCTGATAGTATTCAATACAATGTCGCAAAAAGATATATGCGTTTTTCAAATAGCGCACCACTTGTTTATATGACTTATTGTATTTTACAAAGAATTGAAATTGATAACTTGAAACATATTATTGAAGGTATTCGTTACAATCAACCTGTTTCAAAAATTGAAAATACATTAATCTATGCATAGGAGGGGAAAAAATGATTAAGAATACACATTTATATAACATTGTTTTCTCTAGAGATGATTATATGGAAGTTTTGATGAAAATTGAAAATCATCAAGATTCTATTTATCCAGTTAAAGCGAAGAAAGTGATTTCTAATTTAGATCATGCAACTTCTATGGAAGATAGAAACCCATATAACGAAGTGTTAGACGAACTTTATAATGTAATGGATGTCTTGCATATTGAAAAAGTAGATAGACCTGTTCAAAGTGCATTTTTAAATGTTCGTGAAATCTTAGATTATATTTCTGAAATTCATCAAAAATTAGATGATATTAATGAAATTAAAAGAGGAATTAAAAAAGATTATTATGAAAATCAAGAAGCAATTGAATTAATTACATGTTTAAATCGTGATCGTATTTCAATTGATGATATTCATGAATTAAAATATGTTGCTTTAAGATTTGGTAAATTACCTTTATCACAAATTGAAAAAATCAAATATTTTGATAGTTATCCATTTGTTTATCAAGAATTATCACATACTGATCAATTTGCTTGGATCGTTTATGGTGGTGTTGAACATAGTATTGGTGAAATTGATAACATTTTCTCTTCAATGAATTTTGAAGAAGTAAAACTTCCAAAATTTGCTCATGGTAAAATGGAAGAAGCAGTTGCTGAATTAAAAGCAGAAAATAAAACAATGGAAGCTTATCTTCAAGAACTTGATCAACGTATTGAAAAAGTAAAAGAAGATAATGAAGAACAATTATTAGGTGACTTCTGGAAAGCTTATCGTTTAAAAGAATTATATAAAAAAGGTAAATATGTTGTTGATTTAAAAACAAAAGCAGCTATTTATGCTTTCAGTTCATTTAATAAAGAAGAATTAGAAGGAATTGTGAGTGTTCCAGGAATTACTGTTCATGAACTTCCTATTGATACATATCAAGATCAAGGTGTTGAAGGTCCTGTATATGTTGAAAATAATGCATTTTTCCAACCGTTTGAATGTTTATTTACATTTAAATCAGGTGAAAAATTTGATCCAACTATTTTAGCTGGACTTGTGATGATGCTTTCAGCACTTGTTTTAGTTGGTGATTTAGGAGTAGGTATTTTATGTATCCTATTATCACTTATTGTCAAAGGTAACATCAGTAAGTTACTACAACGTGTAGGAGCTGCTGTTACAATTGGAGGACTATTAAGTGGAACAGTCTTCTATAGTATGTCACTTTATGATCCAATTATTTCTATTGGTACAAATTATGCTGCACAAATCGGTTTATTCTTCGCTATAAATATTGCAGTCGTATTAGTTTGTAGCTTAGTAAAAAAAGTGACAAAAAGATCAATAAAGAGTAAAGGGGGACTGTCATGGCAATAGCAAAATTAAACTTAGTTAGTCTTGATTTTGATAAAGAAAATTGTAATGATGTATTACTTGAACTTTATCAAAGAGATGATTTTCATCCCGAGCTAGCAAGTAAGTTTACGGATAGTGTTGCTGGTCTTTCAGCTTACAACAATGACAATCTTTATGAAGAATTGTTAACAAGAATTGAAGAAATGAAAGCGAAGTATCATTTCGAAGTTCCTGAAGTTGAAACTGATTCGCAACTCAATGTATTTAGAGCTAAAGAATTTTTAGATGATTTATTTTTAGATATTGACCGTATTGATGCTGTAAAAAAAGAATTAGAAAAGATGATTGGTGAAAATGATGAAGCCATCATTACTTTAAAACATGTTGAAGGTTCAAATATTGACTTTGATCAATTATTCGGAACAAGATATTTAAAAATAAGATTCGGTAAACTTCCTCTCAATAATGAAGGAAAGTTAGAGTATTATGAAACATTACCATTTGTTTATAAAGCATTTGAAAGAGATGATAAATATGTCTGGTGTATGTATATGACAACACCTACAGATGCTCCTGAAGTGGATAATGTGTTCACATCGCTTTATTTTGAAAAAATTCATATTCCTGAATTTGTTCATGGTTCATGTGAATTAGCTGAACAAGAAATTCAAAATGAATCTGATTCAGCTAAACAATATAGCCAAGACTTACAAAGTCGAATTGATAAAACAATTTCAGAAAATATGGAAGAATTAACACGTATTTACAGTATTGCGAAAAAATTAAATTCAGTTTATGCAATGCAAAAATACATTGTTAAATTAGGTGATAAATTAAATGTTCATGGATTTGTCCCTAAGAGTGATTTAGATAACTTCAAAAACACTTTTGAAAGTATTGATGGTGTTAAACTTGAAGTATTACCTGCTACATCTGATGTACGTCTAGAACCACCAACAAGACTTAAAAACTCATGGTTTGCAAGACCATTTAGAATGTTTGTCGAAATGTATGGTGTACCTCGTTACAATGATGTAGATCCAACTTTATTAGTTGCTATTTCATATACATTATTATTTGGTATTATGTTTGGTGACTTAGGACAAGGTATTATTCTTTCTTTAGTAGGCTTAGTCGCTGAAAAGAAATTTAAATTAAAATTAGGTGGCGTGGGAGTTCGTTTAGGTATTTCCAGTGCAATCTTCGGTGTGTTCTTTGGTTCATTCTTTGGAAATGAAGAAATCTTATCTGAATATTTTAAAGGTTTCTCATTCTTTAATGCAATGTCACCAGAAAATACAATGACTTTATTAATGGCTGCCATTGGACTTGGTATTGTCTTAATTCTTGTTTCAATGACATTCAATATTATTTTGAACTTTAAAAAGAAAAATATGGGTGAAGCAATTTTAAGTCAAAATGGTTTATGTGGGGTTACATTCTACGTTGCTGTTATTGGTGCAGCACTTGGAATGCTTACAGGACAACATTTTGTAAATATTTTCTATATTTTAATTTTAATTGTGTTACCACTTATCTTAATGTTCTTAAAAGAACCATTAATTAGAAAATTAGAAGAACATGGTGAAATGTTCCCAAATGGTTTTGGAGCATTCTTTGTTGAAGGATTCTTCGAATTATTTGAAGTAGTCTTATCATTTATTACAAACACAATGTCATTCTTGCGTGTCGGGGGATTCGTTTTATCACATGCTGGTATGATGCTTGTTGTTTATACTCTTGCTGAAATGGTAGGAGGATTTGGTGAAATCATCGTCTTGATTTTAGGAAACATTTTCGTAATGTGTCTTGAAGGATTGATTGTTGGTATTCAAGTATTACGTCTTGAATTCTATGAAATGTTTTCACGTTATTATGAAGGAAATGGAATTCCATTTAAAACTATTAAGGAAGATTAAATTCAAGGAGGAAATTTATTATGACAGTATTAGAAATTTTATTACCATTAGTTGCAGTAGTTTTATTAACATTACCATTAATTAAAGTATTTACAGGAAAAGTATCAGCTCAAAGCGCTAAAAGAAGATTAGGTGTTCATATCAGTGGTTTCGCTGGTGCAGTTGTTTTATGTTTATTAGTTGCTATGTCAAATTCAAGTGTATTTGCAGCAGGTGAAGTTGCTACAATCACTGGTACAATCGCTCAAGGTTTAGGATTCTTAGCAGCATCTTTATCAACTGGGTTCTCTGCTTTAGGTGCAGGTATTGCCGTTGCAGCAGCAGCTCCAGCAGCTATCGGAGCTTTCTCTGAAAATGAAAAGAACTTTGGTAAATCATTAATCTTCGTTGCCTTAGGTGAAGGGGTAGCTATCTATGGTTTATTAATCTCTATCTTAATCATCAACAAAATCTAATTTAGAGAGTGATTTTTTATGAAATTTTATTTAATAAGTGACAATGTCGATACTGAAATGGGTTTAAGACTTGTCGGTATCGAAGGAGAAGTTGTTCATAAAAGACGTGATTTTCTTGAAGTTTTGGAAACAAAAATGAAAGATAGATCCATAGGTGTGATTTTAATTACAACGAAATTAATTGAATTAGCTCCTGATGTTATTTCTGAAATAAAATTAAAACAACAAAAACCATTGCTTGTAGAAATTCCAGATAGACATGGAAATTCTAAAATTGGTGAAACGATTGATAGATATGTTTCAGAAGCAATCGGAGTTAAGTTATAGGAGAAAGTGCTATGCAAAAAAAAGATCAAGTCTTTCTTTATATCAAAGATGAAATTGAAAAAATTTCATCTGCTGAAGAAAAAGAAATTTTAGATGAAGCAAAAGCAATTGAACAAGAAGCTTATAACCAATTAAGAGGTGAAGCTGAAATTGATGCCAAACATCAATTAGATAAAGAATTAGCAGAAATTTCTTCTAAAGCAAGTATTGAAGCTTCAGCTCAATTAGAAGAAAGACTAAAAAAATTAGTTGAAAAAAGAGAAGAATATGTTAATACGATTTTTACAGAAGTAAAAAATAAACTTGTTGAATTTGTGAACAGTTCTGATTATTTTGAATATCTTACAAGTCATGTAAAAGCAGTAAGTGATGAATATCAAATGACTGATTGTGTTTTATATGTAAGAAAAGATGATTTAAAATATGCAGATGATTTAAAGAAAGCATATGCTTTACCAATTGAAGTTGAAGAAGGTCAACAAATTCAATTAGGTGGGTTCATTATTGAAAATAAAGCAACAAATGTTGTAGTAGATGAATCATTAGATTCAAATTTAGAAGGTCAAAAAGATTGGTTCTATAAGACTTCTGGATTGATGATTAAATAGGGGGATTAAAGATGAGTGAAAATGTAATTTATTCTATTAATGGTCCCGTTGTTAAAGTAAGAAATGCCAAAGACTTTTCAATGTTAGAAATGGTTTATGTTGGTCATGCTAAATTAATGGGTGAAGTTATCTCAATTTCTAAAGATTTAACAACTATCCAAGTATATGAAACAACAACTGGTTTAAAACCAGGAGAACCTGTTATTTCTACAGGATCACCAATTTGTGTTACATTAGGTCCTGGTATTTTAAGAAATATCTTTGATGGGATTGAACGTCCATTAAAAGCAATTGCTGAACAATCAGGTGCTTTTATTGAAGCTGGAAGTGATGTTGATTCACTTGATGTTGAAAAATTATGGGACGTTACAATGAAAGTAAAAGTAGGAGATGTTTTAAAAGGTGGAGACATCTATGCAACATGTCCTGAAACAGATTTAATTGAACATAGATGTATGCTTTCACCACTTTTAAGTGGTAAAGTTGTTGAAGTAAAAGAAAATGGTCAATATAAAATTAATGATGTCGTAATGAAAATTGAAGATGAACATGGTCAAATTCATGAATGTACATTATGTCAAAAATGGCCAATTAAACAAGCACGTCCAACTTTAGAACGTTTACCAATTTCTATTCCTTTAGTAACAGGACAACGTGTTATCGATACATTATTCCCAATTGCTAAAGGTGGAACTGCTGCTATTCCAGGTGGTTTCGGTACTGGTAAAACAATGACACAACACCAAATCGCTAAATGGTGTGATGCTGACATTATTATTTATGTTGGTTGTGGAGAACGTGGAAACGAAATGACTCAAGTTCTTGAAGAATTTAGTGAGTTAATTGACCCTAAGAGTGGTAAACCATTAACTGATAGAACTGTCTTAATTGCTAATACTTCAAACATGCCAGTTGCGGCACGTGAAGCAAGTATTTATACAGGAATTACTTTAGCTGAATATTATCGTGATATGGGATATCACTGTGCAATCATGGCCGATTCTACTTCACGTTGGGCAGAAGCGTTACGTGAAATTTCTGGTCGTCTAGAAGAAATGCCAGCTGAAGAAGGATTCCCAGCTTACTTACCATCACGTTTGTCTCAATTCTATGAACGTGCTGGATATATGAAAACTTTAAACGGACAAGAAGGTTCTGTATCTATCATCGGTGCCGTATCACCACAAGGAGCAGACTTCTCAGAACCAGTTACTCAAAATACAAAACGTTTCGTAAGATGTTTCTGGGCCTTAGATAAAGCCTTAGCTTACGCACGTCACTATTTCGCAATTAACTGGACTCAATCTTATAGTGATTATGTTTATGATCTTGAAAAATGGTATGATCAAAATGTTGGTTCTAACTTTGTTAGTGATCGTCAACAACTTTCATTCATTCTTGCTGAAGAATCAAGATTAAATGAAATTGTTAACTTAATGGGACCTGATGTTTTACCTGAAGATCAAAAATTAGTGATGGAAATCGCAAAAGTGGTTCGTGTTGGTTATTTACAACAAAATGCTTTCCATAAGGATGATACATACGTACCACTTGCTAAACAATTAAAGATGATGGATGTTATCTTATATTTAAATAAAAAATGTCAAGAAGCTGTTGCTCAAGGTAAAGTTGTTCGAGCAATTAGTGAAACTGGTATTTTTGAACAATTAATTAAAATGAAATATGATATTCCAAATGATCATATTGAAAAATTAGATACTTATTATCAAGATATTGATAATGCATTAAAATCTGTAGCGTAGGAGGAAATAAAAATGGCACTACAATATGTAGGATTAAATGAAATCAATGGATCATTAGTCGTTTTAGATCACGTAAAAGGTGCCTCTTACGACGAAATGGTTGAAATTCAATTAAAAGATGGTACAACACGTTCTGGACGTGTTGTACAAATTGAAGGTGAAAAAATTGTTGTCCAAGTATTTGAAGGAACAAATGATTTATCACTAGAAAATACAAAAACTAAATTATTAGGTAGACCAATGGAATTACCTGTTTCTAAAGAAATTTTAGGACGTGTCTTCAATGGTGCTGGTAGACCAATCGATGGTTTAGGAGAAATCTATGCAGAAGAAATGATGGATATCAATGGTTTACCATTAAATCCAGTAAGCCGTGTTTATCCACGTAACTACATCAATACAGGTATTTCTTCAATTGACTGTCTTGCAACATTAATTCGTGGACAAAAATTACCAATTTTCTCTGGTTCAGGTTTACCACATGACCGTTTAGCTGTACAAATTGTTAAACAAGCAAAAGTTGCTGATGAATCAGGAAAAGGTTTCGCCATTGTCTTTGCAGCAATGGGTGTTACAAATGACGTTGCTAACTACTTTAAACGTAGTTTTAAAGAAGCTGGTGTTATGGAAAGAGTTGTTATGTTCTTAAACTTATCAAACGATCCAATTATCGAACGTACATTAACTCCACGTTGTGCCTTAACTGCAGCTGAATATTTAGCTTATAAACAAAATATGCACGTATTAGTTATCTATACAGATATCACTTCATATTGTGAAGCGTTACGTGAATTCTCTTCAAGTAAAGGAGAAATTCCTGGACGTAAAGGTTATCCAGGTTACTTATATTCTGATTTAGCTTCTTTATATGAAAGAGCTGGTATTATTAAAGGTGCAGAAGGTTCTGTAACTCAAATTCCAATTTTAACAATGCCTAACAATGATATTACTCACCCAGTTCCTGACTTAACTGGATATATCACTGAAGGACAAATTACTTTATCTCCTGAATTAAACTCAGCAGGTATTTATCCACCAGTTGATGTTTTACCATCACTTTCACGTTTAATGAAAGATGGTATCGGGGAAGGATATACACGTGGAGATCACCAAGACATCGCCAACCAATTATTTGCATGTTATGCCCATGTACAAGATGTTAAATCTTTAACATCAGTTATCGGTGAAGATGAATTATCTCCATTAGATAAACAATATTTATCATTTGGTAAATTATTTGAACAACATTTCTTAAATCAAGGTTTTGATACGAATAGATCAATTGAAGAAACATTAGATTTAGGATGGGATTTAGTTTCAGTCTTACCTAAAGAAGCACTAGATCGTTTGGATAACAAATTGTTAGATGAACATTATGATCATGATAGAGCTATGAAACGTTTCCATATTAAAGAAAAAGCAATCATCAAAGAATTACAAGAAGCAGGTGATTAATTATGGCTTTAAAAGTTGTTCCAACAAAAGGAAATTTAATTTCTACAAAGAAACAATTACAATTAGCTGTTCTTGGATATGATTTATTAGACAAGAAAAGAAACGTTCTTATTAAAGAAATGATGTCATTATTAGATGACGTTAAAATGGTCAGAGATGAAATTACTGAAGCCTATCAAAATGCATATGATGCTTTACAAGAAGCTAATATTTCTTTAGGATTAATTAGTGACTTAGTTACAGCAACACCTATTGATTATGGAATCAGTATTGCCTATAGAAGTGTTATGGGTGTAGAAATTCCTAAAATTACTTATCATAAACAACCAATGGTATGTAGTTATAACATGGACCGTTCTAATTCAAAAGTAGACTATGCTTATGAATGTTTCTATCGTGTTAAAGAATTAACAGTTGTTTTAGCTGAAGTTGAAAACTCAGTTTATCGTTTAGCAAATACAATTAGAAAAACACAAAAACGTGCGAATGCCTTAAAAAATATTTCTATTCCACGTTTTGAAGAAACAATCAAATTTATTAGTGAATCACTTGAAGAAAAAGAACGTGAAGAATTTTCAAGACAAAAAGTTATAAAAAATCAAAAGCATTAATTAATTTTAATGCTTTTTTTGCAAATTATAAAAAAATTAACACGCTAATAAAAAAATATGATATTATTATGCTGTTGAATTATTAAATAATCAAAGAAGGTGTAAATATGAGTATTGAAATTAAAGGAGTCATCATTGGAGAAGGAAAACCTAAAGTATGTGTTCCTATTGTAGAAAGCCAAGATGAAGCAATTCTAAATAAATTAAAAGAATTTAATGAATTAGAAGTAGATATGATTGAATTAAGAATAGATTTTTATGAAAATATCCATCAAGAAGATGCGTTAAGAAATTTATTTTTAAACATTGCTGCCTTACAAATACAAAAACCAATTATTCTAACGATTCGTACAGCTGCAGAAGGTGGAGAAGTTGAAATTGATCCAAAAGATTATTTCAATGTTTATAAATTGGCAGTTGAAGCAAATGCATTTGATATTTATGATGTTGAATTAGCGTTAGGAACAAATATGGCAATTGAATTAAGAACACTTATTCATGATGCTGGTAAATATATGTTGATGTCAAGTCATAACTTTGATAGAACGCCTGAAGTTGATTCATTGATGCAAAAATTTAGATCTATGGATTCTTTAGAAGCTGATATTATGAAAGTTGCAGTAATGCCAGAAGATTATCAAGATTTATTAAATCTTCTTTCATTTACTGTTCAAGCAAAAAATGAGTATACTCAAAAACCAATTGTGACAATGTCAATGTCAGCTATTGGTCTTACTTCACGTTTAGTTGGTGAACAATTTGGAAGTGCAATTACTTTTGCTTCTGTAGGAAAAGCAAGTGCTCCAGGACAAATTGATTATCAAGAGTTAAATCAAATATTAGAGATTATTCATAAAAATACTCAAGAAGCCTAGGCTTCTTGATTTTTTATACATATAATAAAGTGGTGAGATTATGAAAATAGATGCAAAAACTTTAGAAAAACTTGTTTGGATTATTTATAAACGTTTCTTTATAGAAAAAGGAAAATTAAAAGATATCCAAATAAAGATAGATCAATATATTCAAATAAGAATGGTTTTAGTTTATAAAGGTATAGAAACTAAAATTCACATAGATGCAAGACCTTATGTCAATGAAGATATTATTATTGATAGTCAAGGAAGTATTAGATATGGTTTTTTAAAACTTAACTATGCTAAAATGTTACAAGAGTGGGTTAAAGATATTCCTCAAGTAACAGTGAATAATACACAAATAAAAGTAAAAAACGAATACCTTCAAGATATTCGCTTAAATCATCAAGAAATAGAATTAGAACTTTATTAGAGTTCTAATTCTACATGATATATTTTTCCCCACATATAAATTTGATAAAAATATGCAAGAAGTTGTGGTCCCATCATTAATTGTCCAAACCAAGGAACTTCAATGCTTTCACTGTTTTCAATAAAGTGTTTAAGTTTTTTGATATCAAAAAGTTGATAAAGAATATTATTTTTATCATTGAGTGTTTCTAAGAGAAGATTTTTGATATAGGTAAGAAAAAATGGGGAATGAGTTTTAGGATAAGGGTTTTTCTTACGATTATAGATTTCTTGAGGAAGGAAGTCTTTGAAAGCATCGCGTAGAAGAGCTTTTTCTTGTTGATCTTTAAACATATAGCTCCAAGGGACATTATAGATATATTCAACGATATCTTTTGAGGCAAAAGGAACACGTAATTCAACGGCATTATACATAGATTGACTGTCACTACGTGTTAAGAGGGTTTGCATAAACCATTCAATATTTAAATAAATCATTTTTCTTTTATTAGTATCATAGAAACTTTGATCGAGGTAATCTATTTCATTAAGAGATTGATAATATTTGTTTTGAACATATTCTTTAATGTTCAATTTTTTTATATTTTCATTTAAAAGTTCTAATCTTTGATCAATGTCTCTAATCCAAGGAAATGCATCCAAACTATAAAGTTCTTTTTTATAAAACCAAGGATAACCCCCAAATATTTCATCAGCACATTCACCAGATAAAACAACTTTATGATGTCTTTTAATTTCTTTACAAAATAATAGAAAACTAGAATCAATATCAGCCATACCAGGAGCATCTCTAGCCATTAAACTTTGTTTTAAGAAGATAATCAAATTCTTTTGTGATAAAACAACATTATTATGATGACTATGATAACGATTGACCATTAAATCAATATAGTCACTATCTTTTGTAAGTTGATAATCATAAGGTTGGAAATATTTATCTTGGTCGAGATAGTCAATACTGTAAGTTGATAGATGATTAATATATTGGCTACTGATGGCAGTAATAATACTTGAATCTAATCCTCCTGATAACATACAAGAGATGGGAACATCACTTAAAAGTTGTCTTTGAATACTTCTATTGACTAGAAAACGTACATCTTGAACAGTTTCTTCATAACTTTTTAAATGAGGTTTTTTTTGAAGTGACCAATATCTTTCAATTACTAACTGTTCACCATCAAAACATAAGTAATGAGCAGGTCTTAAACTATAAATTTCTTTATAAAGAGTACTTCCTGGTGAAAGACTAGGACCTAGACCTAAGAGTTCCTTGATTCCCGTTTTATCAACGACACATTTTCCAATGTACATTAAAATGGCTTTAATTTCACTAGCGATGACTAAATCTCCATCTTTTAAATAATAAAAGAGAGGTTTGACGCCTAATTGATCACGACAAGCAAAAATCTTATTTTCATAATAAATTACAAATGAAAAGATACCATCTAACATATTTAAACATTTTTCTTTATAAGCAATAAAACTAACAAGTAAAACCTCACTATCACTTTGACTATGAAAATGAAATCCTAAATCAATTAAATGCTTTTTTAATTCATTCATATTATAAATTTCACCATTAAAAACAATACGATAAGTAATATTTTGATAAGTATATTCAAAAGGTTGTTTTCCGCCTTTTAAATCAATAATAGAAAGACGACAATGTCCTAATAAAACATGTTGATCAAAGTATGTTCTAGAATCATCAGGACCACGATGATCCAATAGACGTAACATTTTATTAAATTTACCACAATCATCTAAGACATTTCTTTGTTGATTATATAAACATAAAATTCCACACATCATTATTCACCCTGTATACTATATGACATAAAAAAAAGAATATGAAAAAAACAGTCCGTAGACTGTTTTTAACTATTCCTTATCTTTCTTTTCACTTACAACTTCTTTTAAAGTAGTAGCCAATCCTGCAATTCCTTGTAATTCACTTGGAATAATAATTTTAGTAGCATCACCTTTAGATAAGTTTTCTAAAGCTTTAAAACCTTGTAAAGTGACATAAGCTTGATCTGGATGTGCATCATTGATATAAGTAATCCCTTTAGCTTGAGCTTCATAAACTAAACGTAAAGCTTCAGCTTGACCTTCAGCTTTAGCAATGGCAGCTTCTTTTTCAGCTTCAGCTCTTAAGATTGTAGATTGTTTATCTCCTTCAGCATTTAAGATAGCAGCAGTTTTCTTACCTTCAGCTTGTAAGATAGCTTCACGTCTTTCACGTTCAGCACGCATTTGTTTTTCCATTGCTTCTTGAATATCACGAGGTGGAATAATATTTTTAACTTCTACACGATGAACTTTAATTCCCCAAGGATCAGTTGCTTCATCAAGAATACTTCTCATACGTGAATTAATAATATCACGAGATGTTAAAGTTTCATCTAATTCCAAATCTCCAATAATATTACGAAGAGTTGTAGCTGTTAAGTTTTCAATGGCATTAATAGGACGATCAACACCATATGTGAATAAACGTGGATCTGTAATTTGATAGTAAACAACTGTATCAATTTGCATTGTAACGTTATCTTTAGTAATAACAGGTTGAGGCGCAAAGTCTACAACTTGTTCCTTTAATGATACCTTATTAGCAACACGATCTAAAAATGGAACTAAAATGTGAAGTCCTACACCACAAGTACGATTATAAGCCCCAATTCTTTCTACAACGTATGCTTTTGATTGAGGAACAACACGAATAGCGAAAGCAATAATACTTACAATAATAAGTATAATAATGATAATAAAAACCAAAGTAATAATATTCATTTTTTTTCTCCTTTATTTATTAATTTTTTTAACCACAAGATGTGCACCTTCTACAGCAAGAATTTCACAATAATCTCCTTCTTCTAAAGTAGAATTATCCACACTACAAGCAGACCATTGTGTAGAAAGTACTTTAACTTCTCCTCTTGTATCGGCATCAATTCTTTTTAAAACAAGTCCATGTTGACCAATAACACGATCATAATTCGTACTTACTGTTTGTGTTCTTAAATATTTTTTGGCAAGAGGTCGACTTACTCCAATACAAATAATACTTAAAATAACAAAAATACAGATTTGAAGTGTTTGACTCAAACCAAAGGCATAGGCAATTAAAGCACCAATTCCACCAAGAGTAAACCAGATACTTACTAAATCAATTGTAATAAGCTCAACGATAGCTGCTACAATTGTAATGCCTAGCCATATCCATAACATCATGATCTATCCCTCCCTTATAGATTAACCGTTAATATTTGGTGAACAACATCAAAATTTGCAGGATATTTAAGACCTTGTTTATCACTTAAATCTAAATGATATTCTCTAGCAAGGTTTTCAATAAAATTCTTATTAGAAACACGACCATAACTCTTTCCTATAGAAATACGGTGAAGTTGGTCGCTTGGATAAAGACCTTCATCTATTGCTGTTTTATCAACAGGTTTAATGCCTAATAAATTATTTTCTTTATCAACCCCTAATAATACATACTGTACATTTTCAAAATGTTTACAGGCAGCGGTATTTAAAGTAAGGTTTGTACTATAAATAGTTACTGTTTTCTTTGAAATTTCGTTTGTTGACCATACAAATGCCATAGCTATCATCCTTTCTATTTGTATTATATTATATTTATTATTTTTATTCAATATGTATTATTATTAATATTATTTATCTCTCAGCACATTTCTTTTCATTCAAAAATAATTGATGTATAATTGAAAAACAAATAGAAAACATTATAAATAGAAAAGGTGAAACCATGAAAAAATTAAAAAAAATTTTATTAATTATTTTATTATTAATCCCATTAGTGGGTTGTCAAAAGAATGAATGGAAAGAAACCTATCATTTGACTTATTTTTATTTAAAAGATTGTTCAAATTGTCAATATTTTAAAAAGAATGTTATTCCTGCTATTAAAAAAGAATTTGGAACACATATGAAAATAAAAGCTTATGATATGGATGATGAAAAAACATTTGATGAAATGAAAGCAAGTTATCAAAGTCATACAGATCAAATTATTGATTTTAATGAAGATGATTATGGTTATGGACCAATGGTCTTTTTAGAAGGATATATGGCTATTTTAGGTGCAGGAAATGCAGATGACTATGTTAAACATCTTGTTAATGCTATTAAGGGAGAAAAGCTTAATGAAGCAGCTGAAATAGAAACCTATTATTATTTAAAAGATGGAAAGGTACAAAAATCTTAAAATCTGTTATCAATTGAAAAAGAATATGTTAAACTTGAAAGAGAATATAAAGGAGGTAGTGTTATGGCAACACCACATAATCAAGCTAATAAAGGAGATATCGCAAAAACTGTCTTAATGCCAGGAGATCCTTTACGTGCAAAATATTTAGCAGAAACATATTTAGAAAATGTTAAACAATTTAATGCAACAAGAAATATGTTTGGATATACTGGAACTTATAAAGGAAAAGAAGTTTCTATTATGGGTTCAGGTATGGGAATGCCAAGTATTGGTATTTATAGTTATGAATTATTTAACTTTTATGATGTAGAAAATATTATTAGAATTGGATCTTGTGGATCTTTTAAAGAAGAAGTTCATTTAAGAGATATTATTATTGTTCAAGGAGCTTGTACAGATTCTAATTATGCACATCAATTTGAAGTACCTGGAACTTATTCAGCTATTTCAGATTATGGTTTATTAGAAAAAGCAGTAGAAAGAGCAAAAGCAAAGAACTTATCTTACCATGTAGGAAATATTTTATCTTCTGATATCTTCTATCATGCTGATAATAAAGCTGATAAATGGATTAAAATGGGATGTTTAGCAACTGAAATGGAATCATATGCTTTATTCGCAAATGCAGCTTATGCTGGTAAAAAAGCATTAACTTTATTAACTGTTTCAGATTCATTAGTAACAAATGAAGAAACAACAGCAGAAGAAAGAGAAAAAACTTTCACAGCAATGATGGAAGTTGCTTTGGAGATTGCATAGGTGTTAACTAAATTTGCATTTTTTGATTTTGATGATACTTTAATTCATGGAGATTCTGGTGGAAAACTTTTAAAGTACTATTTAAAAAAACATCCACTATCTGTTTTTAAATTATTAAAAGTGGTTTATCATTATGCTTTATATCTATTAAAGATAGAACCACTTAATAAAGCTAAATCAGCATGGTTATATCCATTAGATAAGATGTCTGATCAAGAAATTGAAAAGTTTTATCAAGAAGTATTAGAACCTTGTTATTATTTAAATGTTATTGAAGAATTAAAAAAGAAAAAAGCAGAAGGATATACCATTTATATATGTAGTGCTTCTGTAGAAGCATATCTTCGTTTTTGTAAATTACCAGTAGATGAAATTTTAGGTACTAAAACAGTGATTAAAGATGGTAAATATACAAGTCAAATGATTGGTAAAAACTGTAAAAATGAAGAAAAGGTAAAAAGAATCCAAGAAGTGATAAAAAATCATAATCTAGAAATAGATTATGACTTATCTTATGCCTATTCGGATTCTTTACATGATATACCGATGTTAAAGATGGTAAAAAATCGTATTAAAATTGATACTAAAGATGGACATATGTCCTCATTTGAAATAGAGTAGCTAAGCTACTCTTTTATATTTAAATCAGTAAAGAAAAGCATAATATTAATGAGTCCAGCTATTCCTACAACAATATAAATGAGCATTGATAAAAAACTGTTTTGTCCAAATAAACTATCTACTAAATTAAAATTAAATAAACCAATAAGGCCCCAATTAATAGCACCAATCACTGTAAAGACAAGTGCTGTTTTTTGTAATGCATTCATTTTCTTAACCTCCTTAAATAGAGTCTATCCGTAATTATTTATTTTATACATAGTAGAGCTTAGCAAGTGAGTTTCAGCAATAAGTAATGCGGTTGGAACTAATGCAGTTACAAAACTAAGAAACATACCTTGGATATCGGCTCCAATTTCTGTAATAAAGTAAGATACGTTCATTGTGAATTCTATTAGAATAATGAAACATGCAATAAACATTACAACATTTTTTTCTCTAGTTAGACCATGCATAGAGTCAAGACCTAAAACTGTAACTCCGTGGCTATTATAGTCGTGGAAACCATCAAGTTTAATGATTTCAGAACCTTTAATTTGTTTAGCAATAGTAAATGCTCTTACAAATGAGAAAAACGCAAATATTATTAAGAATGTAGCTAATACCAAGAATATTGGACTAAATCTTAAGCCTGAAATTCTAACCCAGTTTGCAGCTTCAGGGAAACATCCAGCTAATGTGTTAGATACACCATAAGCTAGAAATGGTGCTGTTAATAAGCCAATGAATACTTCAATAATCATTCTAAATTGACAATTTAATAGGTTACTTTTTACTACATTAATTCTATTTGCTGTTAATTTATTAACAAAAGTATGAATTAAATTTCTGTAGCTTTTCATTACATTTTCAAAATCTTCTCTGTATTCACAATTTGTTAATTGATGGTTATAGCTTTTTAATTGGAATTTGAAATAACCGGCAGCAACTGCAACTGTAGCTAGAGCACCTACAAATAATAAAGATACAAAAAATGCTGCAGTTGAAAATCCTGGAATACCTTTATAATAGAATAAGTTAATAGCATAAATGATTATCATAAAGATTGATGCTATAAAAATTATTGCTTTTTGTGCAATATCTGTGTCACCATATTTTTTTGTTTGATTAAAGCTTAGTAGAGAAAATATTCCTTGTTTTAGTATCATTGAAATAGCAAATACTATTGCAGATATACAAACTAAGAAACCAACATTTGTTGTTAAATTTAATACAGATGTTGAACTATCTACTTTTAAGCCTAGTAAAAAGTTTGTCATTCCAAATGCGCAAACTAATGATAAAACTATCATTGATGTATTTAATAAAAAGGATGTAATGTTTAGAGAACGGATTGAATCTTTTAATTCTGTAATTTTATATCCGATATCTTTAATAATTGCAATTCTGTTAGTTTCGACATCACAATTAAATACATCATCTTTGTCTGCTTGAGAAACAACTTTACTGCGTTGTGGAGCATTTTTAGTTGTAGCTGCAGATTGATGTATAGTATTATTAGTGTTATGAGCCATTGCAGGCTGAGTTTCGGTTTCAAATGTTATTGTGTCAGTTAATTCCGGCATGTTTACCGTGAAATTTTTTGGAGTTAAAACTTTAGAAAATACTTTATTGTTGAATAGAATTTCTTTGTTATTTGTAGAATTAACTAGTACATAATTATTATACTTTTGGGTATAAATAAGTTTGATAATTTTATTATTTTGAATTTCATCAATAATAAAATCGCAACCATCATTATTTCCGATAACGATTGTTGCTTTGTTTTCAAAAACTTCTACTTTATCAAGATATTTTATTGTTATTTTCATTTGTTACTCCTATTATCTGCCAATAGCAGTTAAAAATCTTCTCAAGGCTTTGTTAGATGTTGTTTCAGTTGCAATAATTAGATTTGTTTCGCCTAAAACCGGTGATAATTTTTCTTTTACAAAGTCAAGTTTTTCCGGAGCTGCAAAAAGAAACATCATTGTGAAATTTCCTGTTTGTTGTTTGATTTGAGCAACTTCATTAGGTAGAGTATCCCAATTTATTTGTTTATCAGTATCTCCTTCGTTTTCTAAGTCTCCAATAACAACTACAGCAGGAATGTATCCTTCTTTTTTCATATTTAAAGCATGATTGAATGCTTTTTCTATAGATTGACCATAAGCTGTACCATATTCTTTAGTATCAAGTTGAGTAAATTTTTCCATGGATTTTCTCACTTCAGCACTTGATTGTGGAGAACCTTCATAGATAATGTAAGAATCTTCAGATACTCTTAATATTTTTATGTGGTCCTCAGGATCAAGCATTGAGCAAAGCTGTCTTAGGACTCTTTTTTGTTCGGGTAATTGTTTTTGATTTGAAGCTGAAGAATCAACAACAAATATTACTGCGGCTTTATGGAAGTCATCAACCTTTAAGTTGGATAGACCAAAAATTCCAAGCCCTATCACTATTAAAAAACAAACTGCAAATATTATAATTTTAAACGTATTATTCATATTGTAAAAATATCATAAATTATGATTATTCGAAATCATATAAATGAAGTATAAGCTACACTTATTCTATTTATA
>UQVG01000009.1 GCA_900544435.1 uncultured Erysipelotrichaceae bacterium
GATCTACACTCTTTCCCTACACGACGCTCTTCCGATCTGCTCATTGTATGAAAAATACATTCATATTGGTGATGATGTCCAAGAATCGATTAAAAAGAAAATCGAAGAAGCTCAAAAGGACATTTCATCTTTTGTTAGCGAGGTAACTTTCCTTTCTTCAATAAACAATAATAATGCAACTGAAGTAATTGTTTCTGAATCGACAAATACAAAATCATCATTTATTATTGGTGAGAAAATTGAAAATAATCCAGATGAAAACGCATCATGGGAAGATACACTAGACACTTTTATTGCTGAATTAGAGTCAATTGGTTTAACCGAAAAGACAAAGGAAACTGCAGCTGTTATTTATTCTTGCTACATCAATAAACATCCTGTTCTTTTGGCAGGACCTTTTGGTGAAGCAATTGCAAATGCATTATCAGTAAGTATTAATTCTCAAATGGCGTCAAGTCTAGATTGTATGGGAAGTATAGATATAGATGATCTTAGAGTAATTGATGATGAATCGGTTGTACTAGTTAGAAATATACTTAATTCACATGTTAAAGATGAAGTTTTAGAAAAAATATCTATGAAAGATTATTTCTTTATCTTTACTACACCTTTTGCTGATGATTTAAAAATAGAATCAAAAGAATTGTTAAATTATATGCTTCCTATCTTTACGGAAGACTTATTCACTAGTAGACCAAAATATGATTTTGTTGGTGGTATTTGTACAGATGACTACGAAAAATATATTTCTGAAGAATCACATAATCTATCTAAGAAAACATTTAAGAAACTTGGTACTAGTAAATATCTGATAAATAGATTAAGTGTGATCGTTTCTGACGCAAATCAAATGATTTCAGCTAATAATGATGATATTGAATGTTATTTCTTTATGTATCCAGCAGCTTTCCTTGCTGGTAAAGAAAGCGATCTTCGATTGGAATTAGAAAATAAAAGAAATATGACATCTTCTATAAAAGAAGAAATTTTAGAAGAATTGGGTGAAGATGAATGAGTGTTTCACAACAATTGATTGAATCAATATCAAAAGATTTACGAATCAAAAGAGGTATTGGTGAAAATAATGCTGATTGGATTGCTAGAGTTATATATAGTGCAATTGCAAAAAATGCTTATTGCTCATTATGGGATCAACAAGAAGATGACCCGTCAATTACACATTTTAAGAAGAGATGTAATGAACAGTTAATCTCTTATATTAGAATATATCCAGAGGTGAGAATGGTAATCTCTAGCTCTGAAATTGCTAAAGATTATGTTGATAATATTTATAATCTATATTTAAAAATGGGTTTTCTATTACATAAAAAAAATCATATTACGAACTCAAAACGTAGAAGTTCATCAATGGATGGTTGTTGTTTGGTAAGAAGTCCTGGACCTGGAGAAGATCTATTTATGTCAGGAGTGGGATACTATTCATTATTAGAATCAAAAGAAAATGATGAGGATATAAGAGAAGTGTTCAATTTATCTAAGCTTTCTTTGGGGGAGTATTTAGATAAGCTTCAGAATAGGCTGGTGTTTAGATCATTAGAATCTCAAAGCGATATCGATTATTTAAGACTTGAACCACCTTTTTCAAGAGGATATTGGAAAAAACAAAAAGATGAAAATAGACTGTCTTTATTAAGGATTGGTCAGCCTGGGAATCAGATTTATTATCTATATAAGGCGATAAATGATGAAGTCCTAGTATCTCAATTACCAGAATGGATGGTAATTGATGGAAACTATCGTATGATTTCATGGGGATTGTTAGACAAATATCGACAAGCTTCTAGTATAGATTACATTATTTCAGGTGATTTAGTTCATGTCCATTTGAACTATCTTTTACCAATTAATGAACAATTATTTTTTGAATTATTTAGTTGGACTGAAAACTTCACTACCTTAAGTAGCTTTAATCGAACAATGGACATAAACGTTTTTAAGATAATGAAAGTGGAGTTTGAAAAGATTGGATTCAACTTTTTAGAAAGGGATAGATAACTATGGTAAATGGTGCTAATTCTGTACATAACGAATTAAAAAAAGAATTGGAAAAATATATAAAGTCACAGTATTTGGGAAAGTCTGAACTACTTTTAAATGTGATTGGAGAAAGACTAGACGAAGAAGGAGTTTTGTATCAAAAGCCCTATATAGAATCTTCACCAGCCTATGTTAGTGTACCAGATGGAATTCGTACTGCTAATATTGAAGACTGGAAGAAAGATTTCTTATGCAAACTATCTGAAAGTAATTTAGGTGTTTTTACTTCGCCATTTAAGCATCAGATCCAAGCGTTAGAAGCAATAAACCAAGGGAAAGATTTATTTGTTTCAACAGGTACTGGTTCAGGGAAAACAGAATGTTTCATGTGGCCTTTGATGGTTAAACTTGCAAATGAAGCAAGAGAACATGGTGATAGTTGGGCACAGCGAGGTGTTAGAACAGTTATCATGTACCCTATGAATGCATTAGTTTCTGATCAGGTTGCTAGATTAAGACGATTAATTGGTGATAAAGAAGGAAAATTCTTGAATATTTTCACTGGTACATGTGGTAATGTTAGAAGACCACAATTTGGTATGTACACCGGTAGGACACCATATCCAGGTATAGAACCAAATAAGACACAAGATAGAAAACTAGAAAGCACACTTTCTCGTATGACAAAAGAAGGTTTGGGACCTAGTGAACAAAAGTTTTTTGAAGAATTGGAAAAGAATGGTAAGATTCCAGCAAAGAAAGATATGACTGCTTTCTTACAAAAACTGCATAATAGTCAACATTTCCCTGATGATGACGATGCTGAATTGATTACACGTTTTGAGATGCAGCGAGTAACGCCAGATATTCTAATTACTAACTATTCTATGCTTGAATATATGCTACTTAGACCAATTGAAGAAAATATTTGGGCTGATACAAAAAAATGGTTGGAGATGGATTCAAATAATAAGTTGTTATTTATTATTGATGAAGCTCATATGTATCGAGGATCATCAGGCGGAGAAGTTGCTTTATTGATTAGAAGATTATTTAATAAAATTGGAATTAAACGTGACCAAGCTCAGTTCATACTAACTACAGCAAGTATGCCTGATAAATCTGAAGAAGATAGAGAAAAGGTGATGGATTTTGCAAGAAATCTAACTGCTGCAGATGATGCAGATAACTTTTGTTATTTAAAAGGTGAACGAGAAAATATTGCAAATCAGCTTAAGTATAAGATTGATGAGAACTTATTCTTGAATTACAAAGCTGAAGAATTCGAAAATAATATTTCAAGATTAGATGCTTTAAAAAGATTTTGGAAAGAAGCAGGTGAAACTGTAAATTTTGAAGATGAATCATCCTGGTGTGAATGGATGTATGATAATCTTGTTTATTTTGATAAATTTCATGAATTAATGATTCAATGTAGAGGTGCTGCAGTATCATTACAAGAACTAGCAGATACCATTTTTCCATCGCTAAATGGGGATGATGCATTAAATGCTGTTGGTATTTTATTGGCTATCGCTCCATTAGCAAGAAACAGTAAAGGTGCGGTTTTATTCCCTGCTAGAATGCATATGTTATTCAGAGGAATAGATGGTATTTTTGCATGTTCTAATGATAAATGTTCACATGGTCACTCAGGTGGAGGTTTATCTCTAGGTGAATTATTCTTGAGTGATGGTAAGCTAGTATGTCCCCATTGTGGAAGCACAGTTTATGAATTATATAATGACAGAAGATGTGGAGCGTTATTTTTTAAGGGGTATATCCTAGAAGATGACATTAATAAAAATAGGGCTTTTTTATGGCGCTATCCAGGTCAATTGATTGATCATAGAATGAAAGAGCTACATCTGTATATTCCAACTGATGATTATGTATTACCTACTAGACAAGGAAAAAATAAAATTGAACCATGCTACTTAGACACAAGAAGTGGATTCATCTATTTTAAAGATGATACTTGTGAAAATAAAGAAGGATTTAGAAAACTTTATTACTGTAATTATTCACAAAAAGGACGTCCAGGAATTCTTACTTTTCCAACATGTCCACATTGTAGGCACATGTTCCATCAAACACAGTTAACATCATTCAATACGAGAGGTAATCAATCTTTCTATAACTTGATTAAGACTCAGTTTGATGTTCAACCTGCTGTTCCTGGAAAAGATGATGATCCTATTAATATTCCTAATGAAGGAAGAAAGGTTTTATTATTCTCTGATAGTAGACAAAGAGCTGCAAAGTTAGCACGCGATATGTCTGATACTTCAGATATACATGCTTCGAGACAGTTGTTTGCACTAGCTATTAGTGAAATGGAAAAGTCTAAAAAAGAACCAGAACCTTCTTTAAACGATTTATATGACTATTTCTGTTTGGTGGCAGGACAAAAACATGTTCAAATATTCCATGATACTGAAAGAGAAAAATTCTTTAAAGATTCTAATTCTACAGTAAAAAGTTATGAAAAGAGTCAAAAAAGAAGAAAAGAGTATTCTCCAAAACTAACTATAGATAATTCACCAATGAAAATGAAAGAAGTCTTATTAAGAATGTTCTCTGGTGGTTATAATACATTATTTGATTCTGCAGTAGCATGGCTTGAGCCAACTGACGATAACTTATATGACGCAATAGATGAATTGGAAGAAATGGGTTATGAAATCTCTGAAGAAGAATTTAAAGAAGTATTTAATGCGTGGCTTCTACAAATGAGCGATTTATACATGCCTATTGGACACAATATTTCTGATGATATTAGATTGGAAGTAAGAAATAATTATGAAGGCTATGGAATTCCATTGGATTGGAAGTTTTCTAAAATTATTCAAGATGCTAAAGGTTGGGATAATCAATCAGAAGAAATGGAAGCTTGGAGAAATGTTTTAACTCAAACTTTCCTAGACAATGGACAAGAGAATATGGCTCGCTTGTATTATGAGATGAGTCGAATTAAACCAAGATTTGATTTAAAACATGAATGGTATAGATGTGATCAATGTTCAGAAGTAACACCTTATAAGTTGATTGGTAAATGTCCAAGCTGTGGGTCTGATCATATCCATAAAATGACTGATAAAGAGTATGAAGCGTTTGATTTTTGGAGAACACCAATTAAAGCAGCACTAGAAGGGTCTAAAATAAATGTAATCGATACTGAAGAGCATACTGCACAGCTTTCTCATAAAGATCAGACAGATAGTTTATGGTCTCAAACTGAAATGTATGAATTAAGATTTCAAGATATGGTGCAAGATGGTGAAATGCCAGTAGATATCTTAAGTAGTACAACAACAATGGAAGTTGGTATCGATATAGGTTCCTTAGTTGCCGTAGGTTTAAGAAACATACCTCCTATGAGAGAGAACTATCAACAAAGAGCAGGGCGTGCTGGTCGACGTGGATCAAGTTTATCAACTATTGTAACTTATTGTGAAAATGGACCACATGATACATTGTATTTTAACAATCCGGTACCAATGTTTAGAGGTGATCCACGTACACCATGGATAGATATTGAAAGTGAAAAACTAATTCAGAGACATTTAAGCATTATTATATTTGAAGAGTATCTGAAAGAATCTAGTCGAAGTCTAGATACTGTATATGCGGCTGAATTCCTTGATGATGATTTGGATGATTTTATCTCATACTTAAAGGATTTAAATATTAATCCTAATAGTGTATTAATTCCTAAAAATGTTAATTTCAATGAAAAAGAATTAGTCAAATTAATCATTTCATCTATGAAACAATTAAAAAATAAAAGGGATGAACATCCTGAATTATATGGCGTAAGAGATAATGAAGAATTAAACAAAAATGCAAAATCATTATTAGATGCTTTATATGAAGAAGGTGTAATACCAACGTATTCATTCCCTAAAAACGTAGTAAGCACATATATAACTAACTTAGAGGGACAAACTAAGTATGAAGTTGAACGAGGCTTAGACGTTGCTATCGGTGAGTATGCACCAGGCAGAGGTATTGTTGTTGATAAACAAACATACCAAATTGGTGGATTATATTACCCAGGTAGTGAAAGAAAAAAAGGTGCAGCTTCAGCTGCAGCGCGTACATATATGGAAGATCCAAATTATGTAAAGAAAATTTTAAAATGTCCTGAATGTGGATGGTTTGGGTTAGAATCTGAAAGTGAAGATACTTGCCCATTCTGCGGTAATGATTCATTAAAGATTGGAAGAGATATGGTCAAGCCATGGGGATTTGCTCCAAAGGACGCAAAATCTATTCCAAATGCGCAGTTATCCGAAGAATATACTGCAGTTCAACAACCGTTATATTCTACGTTACCAAAATCAGAGGATATTAAATTAATAAGAGGCTATAAAAATACGAAAATGGCTTCTAGAACAAATCAAAGAATCATCATGTTAAACCATGGATTATCAGATCACGGGTTTATGATTTGTCCTGATTGTGGTGCTGCAATGCCAGGCGATGATGCAAGTGTTTTAAAAGGAATCAAGAGACCGTACAATTCAAGGTTTGCAAAATCACAATGTAGACATGATGGTGCTAGAAATATTAATTTAGGATATGATTTCATTACAGATATGCTAGTATTGGAGATTGAATTAAACAAGGATGAAATTAATACTAAACGTGATAATATCTGGTTAAATAGATCAGCGCAGTCTTTGGCAGAAGCATTAAGACTAGCAGCATGTCAAGAACTTGATGTTGAATTTACTGAACTTGTTACAGGATATCGTTATAGACAAAATAAGAATGGAAATTATATAGATATCTATTTATATGACAGTTTGTCTAGCGGAGCAGGTTATTCTATCAACATTGCATCAATCATTGACAATTTACTAACTAATGTGGAGCAATTATTAATTGGTTGTGATTGCGAAAGTGCCTGCTATAAATGTCTAAAGCATTACAGAAATCAGTATATGCATGGTATTCTTGATAGATTTGCTGCGTTAGATTTATTAAGATGGGCAAAATATGGTATCAAACCTTCTCAAATAGATATTAAAGATCAAAAAGATTATCTTGAACCACTGTCTAACATTTTAGAAGGCATGAAATGTGAAATAGTCTATGAACGAAATAAGATTTTTGTTAGACATGATAATATAAAGAAACAAGTAGAAATATATCCAGCTATGTGGCGTGAGCCAAAAAGCAGAGAAGTAATCTATTTAAGCGATGCGTACCTAAAATATGCGAAACCTTATTGTATAGATGCAATCGCTAAAGCAATGGATTTATAATATAGAAACACGGGAGAATGACAAATGAACGTAAGTTATAAGAAGTTATTCAAATTATTGATTGATAAAGAAATTAAAAAAACAGTATTTGCTAAGAATGCAAACATAAGTCAGAACACATTAGCAAAATTATCAAAAAATGAATATGTATCAATGGAAGTGCTAGTCAAGATTTGTACATATTTAAATTGTACTTTTGATGATGTTGTGGAAATAGTAAAAGACTGATGAATTGGATTTTATTCAGAGTAAGAAAGGAGATATTTATATGGCTGGACGTTTTACAGAATTAACAAGAGTACAAATGCCTGCAATAATGCATCTTACCAGGTTGGGCTATACATATACTGGAAAGATTCGTGATAGCCAAGCTGGGGATGTGTATGATCCTGATACTAATATTTTGATTAAGGTCTTTAAAGAACAATTTGAAAAATTGAATCCAGATAAAAAGGATACATTTAATCAAGTATTAAAAGATATCAAAATCGAATTAGATAATGATGATTTAGGTAAGAGCTTCTATAATAGATTAGTTTCGGTATCTCCATCAAAGTTGATTGATTTTGATCATCCAAATAATAATATTTATCATTGCACGGCTGAATTCACTTGTAGAAGAGACGAAGATGAATTTAGACCTGATATTACATTATTCATTAACGGATTACCTATATCATTTATTGAGGTTAAAAAGCCTAATAATGCAGGTGGAATGTTAGCTGAAAGTAATAGAATGAATAATCAAAGATTTCCTAATAAAAAATTTAGACGATTCATCAATATTACTCAATTAATGCTATTCTCAAATAATATGGAATACGATACTGAAGGAGGAATTGTACCAATTCAGGGAGTTTTCTATTGTACTGGCTCTAGAAATAAATCCTCATTCAATTGTTTCAGAGAAGAAAATAAAGGTGGAGAGAAAGTAGCTCCATATAATGCAGAATATCCTTATAAGGCTATTGATCCACTTGTTGAAAAAAGAGTATTAACAGATTTCAATTGTCAAGTAATCCATACATCAGCGGAATACCAAACAAATCTGAATACTAATTCACCTACTAATAGAGTTTTAACATCAATGTGTTCTCCTGAAAGATTATTATTTTTGATTAAATATGGTATCGCATATGTGAAGTTTGAAAAAGAAGAAAATGGAAAAATAGTTTCAATTGACCAAAAGCATATCATGCGTTATCAACAAATGTTTGCTGCATTATCAGTTAAGGAACAATTAGCAGAAGGGAAAAAATCTGGTGTTATATGGCACACACAAGGTAGTGGTAAGACTGCATTATCATATTATATGAATAAAGTACTTACTGATTATTTTGCAACAGTGAATAAGGTTCCTAAATTCTATTTCATTGTTGATAGGTTAGATTTATTGAAACAGGCCTCACAAGAGTTTGCTGCTCGTGGATTAGAAGTTAAGACTGCTAATTCACGTAAAGAATTAATGGATCAATTTAAAGATAATAGTTCATTGGTTGGAACAAGTGGTAAACCTGAAATTACAGTTGTAAATATTCAACGCTTTGCTGAAGATAAAGAGAAGGTTAGAATTAATTCTTATTCTACTAACCTTCAGAGAATATTCATTATTGATGAAGCACATAGAGGATATAATCCGAAAGGATCTTTCTTGGCTAATTTATTTGATGCTGATCCAGATTCAATTAAAATAGCTCTTACAGGAACACCTTTATTAAAGGCAGAACGCGCTTCATGGAAAGTATTTGGGAATTATTTCCATACATACTACTATGATAAGTCAATACAAGATGGATATACTTTAAAAATAATCAGAGAAGATATTGAAACATCATATAGGGAAAAATTATTTGATGTTTATAATAGATTAGAACAATTAGTAAATAAGAAAGACGTGAAAAAATCAGATATTGTAGAACATGATTCATATGTAAAAGAATTGTTGAGATACATCATTGACGATTTAGGTAAGTTTAGAATCCTTCAAGGGGATAATACACTTGGCGGAATGATTGTTTGTGAGACAAGTGAACAAGCTAGAAAACTTCATGAGTATTTTGATGAAATACAAGATGAATTAAATTCTAAGACAAATCACAAAACACATTTTAAAGCTGGTCTAATATTGCATGATAGCGATGATAAAGAAACTAGGGATAACATCATAGCATCTTTCAAAAAAGATCAAACTGTAGATGTATTGATTGTATTTAATATGCTATTAACTGGTTTTGATGCACCACGTCTTAAAAAGCTATATTTAGGAAGAAAACTACGAGATCATAACTTGTTACAAGCAATTACAAGAGTGAATAGACCATATAAAGATTGTAGATATGGCTACATAGTAGATTTTGCTGATATTAAAGAGAACTTTGAAGAAACAAATCAAAGTTATTTAGAAGAATTAAATAGATTTAACAATCCTGAAGAGGTTGGGGAAGGTAATACAACTGACACTTTCTTACAGGTTATCGAAGATAAAGATGCTGTTATTCAAGAAATGAAAAATATTGGTAATAAGCTATTTGATTATACCTTGAATAATGCTGAAATCTTTAGCCAAGAAATATCTGATATAACAGATAAAATGACATTAATAGACTTAAAGAAAACATTAATCTCTGCTAGGGATTACACTAATATTGTTAGAACTTTTGGTGACGATGATTTAAAAGCAGAATTCAGTAAGTTAGAAATCTATATGGTTAATCAACTTCTTGCAGAAGTGCAAAGACATATAGATATATTAAATCAAAAAGAATATTTTGAACGTAGCGATGAAACAAAGCAAATGATTAATGAGGCTATGGCTAATATTCAATTTAGTTTTAATAAGATTGGCACAGATGAAATGGAGATTGTTTCAGCTGCGCAACTACAAGAAAAATGGGAATATACAATTCATTCATTTACTATTAATGATGATTTAGAAGATCCAGAGTTTATTACATTAAGAGAAGCTTTCATGAAAAGATTTAAAGAGCATGGATTTGAAATTGATTCAGTTGCTAAATTTAATGAACAAGCAAAAGCACTAGATGATTTTATTAAGAAGTTATCAGATTTGAAAAAGAAAAATAGGGCATTAGCTAGTAAATATAATGGAGACATGAAGTTTGCTAGAGTTCACAAACGTGTTAGGGAAACTAATGCTTTAAGGGAACCGACAACAGATATGCCTGTTATTTCTTATCAAGATATTCAAATTGTCACTGCATTATACAAAATCAAAATGGATATCGATCAAAAAGTTTATGACCGAAATGATATATTGAAAAAGGATGCATACTTTGAACAAACAGTTATGAAAGAATTAACAGAGAGTATGAAATCTTTAGATATTCCTGGCAACAGAAGTGATAGAGTTTTCTTGCAAAAATGCATTTCAAAGCAATATTTAGAACAATATAAAAATACATATATGCCTGTAGTGAATTAGGAGAGGTAAAAATGCAAATTGAAAATATAAAAACAAGAACAGTTCATCTTATTGATGAATTGAAATCAACATGCCAAACATATGGTATGGGAAATGATGGAAATGAATATAAAATTATTACTCAAGTCTTCTTATACAAATTTCTTAATGATAAATTTTGTTATGAATTAAAGCAATTACGTCCTGAATTTAACAAAGAAGACTGGGAAAAAGATTTTGAAAATATGTCTGAAGATGATATCGAGGACTTGTTTGATGAATTATCACCGGATATTCCTAGATTCTATCCACATCATCTTATTTCGTACTTATGGAATAGACAAACAGATGGGGAATTTCATAAATTATTCGATGATACAATGACAGATATTGCAGCAAAGAATATTGATATTTTCTCAACACAAACAACAAATAACACAAAGATGCCATTGTTTGAAACTTTAACAAATTATGTAACAGACGAAGCTCAAAGACCAGCTTTTTCAAGAGCTCTAGTTGATAAATTAGTTAGATTTTCATTTGAAGATGCATTTCAACAACATTATGATTTCTTTGCATCAATATTTGAGTACTTAATTAAGGATTATAATACTGCAGGTGGTGGTAAGTATGCAGAATATTATACACCCCATGCAATTGCTACTATTATGGCT
Organism: uncultured Erysipelotrichaceae bacterium; assembly: GCA_900544435.1. Taxonomy (GTDB): domain Bacteria; phylum Bacillota_I; class Bacilli_A; order Erysipelotrichales; family Coprobacillaceae; genus Faecalibacillus. The sequence continues at coordinate 11,367 of UQVG01000009.1, forward strand.
AGACTATTAGTCGGTGATAATTCTGATTTACATAATATTGAATGTTATGATCCATCTGCTGGTACGGGTACATTATTAATGGCTTTGGCACATCAAATTGGTGAAGATAGATGTACTATTTTCTCGCAGGATATTTCTCAAAAAAGTAATAAAATGTTAAAACTTAATCTTATTTTGAATGGTCTTGTTTCTTCGATGGATCATGCAATTCAAGGTGATACTTTAGTTTCTCCATATCATAAAAGTGATGATGGTCAAACATTAAGAACCTTTGATTATGTAGTCTCTAATCCTCCTTTTAAAATGGATTTTTCTGATACTAGAGAAGCTATTTCTGATCAGGTTTCTAGGTTTTGGGCAGGAGTTCCGAAAATTCCTGATAATAACAAGGAGAAAATGGCCATATATACTTGTTTTATTCAACATGTTATAAATTCATTGAAAGATAATGGCAAAGGAGCCATTGTTGTACCGACAGGTTTCCTTACTGCAAAAAACGGAATCGAAAATAAGGTGTTAAAATCTATTGTTGATGATGGAATTGTTTATGGATGTATAAAAATGCCCGCAAATGTTTTTGCAAATACTGGAACTAATGTATCTGTGTTATTTTTTGACAAATCTAAAAATAATAAATCTGTATTGTTAATTGATGCTACTAATTTAGGGGAAGAATATAAGGATGGTAAAAATACTAAAAGACGTTTAAACTTAGAAGAAATAGATTTGATAACAAATGCTTTTTTAAATGAGGATGAAATTGATAAATTTTCTGTGAAAGTAAGTTATCAACAAATAAAAGATAATAAATATTCGTTATCTGCCGGTCAATATTTTGTAGTAAATGTACCATTTGATGCTCCTAAATCTTCTGATTTTAATAAAAAGAAGGAAATGATAATTAATAATATTCAGAATTGTTCAAAAAGAATAAGTGATTTAAATTTTCAAATTCAAAGCATTACGAAGATGTTAGAGTATAGGGAGAAAATAAAAATGATTTATAGTAATCAATTAAAGAGAAATATTCCACAAAATTGGATTGTGAAATCTATTAATGATATTGCCTATATGAAAACAGAAAGTATTACACCACAGAGTGGAGTGATATATGATCATTATAGTATCCCTGCGTTTGACGATAATAAATTGCCTATTAAACAAAATGGCGATGAGATAGACAGCAATAAATACTGTGTACCAAATAATTCAATATTGATATCTAAATTAAATCCTCAGTTCAGCAGAGTTTGGGTGCCGTTTAAATATGCTGATAGCTGTATTTGTTCTACAGAATTTATTCCATTCGTACCTTTTGAAGAATCAAATAAAGGATTTTTATATATGATTTTTAGTAGTGATGAATTTCAACAATATATGACACAAAGTGCTTCTAGTTCAACTGGTAGCAGAAAGAGAATATCGCCTGAATTGATTGGTAAATATAAATTTCCTTTTCCAGAAGATAAGGAAATTCTAGCAAAATATAATGAGTTATTTTCTCTTTTGCTTGAACTTGAAAAATGTAATCTACAATTAGGAATTGCTATAAAAGAATATAATGATAGTGTAGTACCACTTATCGCTAGAGGTTATATAATGTAGAAATAATCGATTTATTATGGAAAGGAACCTTGATAGGAAGTGGTGAAATGGAAGATATTAATAAACATATTGTTGATAAGATTATAATTATTGATAATGCTATATCTAAAAATATACAATTCGTAGATACAATAGGGCGTGGTTTAGTATCAACAAATGTGTTGTCTCACTTGAGAAATCTTATTGAACATATTTTAGTTTATGGTTTTGGTAAAGAACAAAAGAAAAAAGTGGAAATAGACTGGGAGCATTTAAATAAAATTGATGAAAGAATGCGGCAATATTCGGATTATGCTTTTATTTTAAAATTTCATAGGTTATTACAAATTTCAGAATCACATTACACACAAACAGAAGAGGATTCAGAAAGATTAATGATTTCTTATTATGAATATTTAATTAGATTAAGAAATTTTGTGAATGAAAATTTTGGCTTTAATATTTTAGATAATTTAGGTGATTATCCTCTTAATCTAGACGATTCGGATAAAGAATATTATTTAAGTATTATAAAAAAAATAGAGAAGTTTCAGTACGCATATCCATTAAAAGCTCAACGCTTTTATGTTCAAAAAAGAAAAGCAATCATTATTGATTCTAAAATAATATACGAGATTATTTTAACACCTGCCGTGGATAGAGTAAGCAAATTTGATCGTATCGTTGCTTATTCGAAAACTGATATTCCTACAAACTATGCAATAAGTGCCACAATAGCTGAAACATATATAAATGAATTTGGAAAGTATGTACCGATTAGTATAATTGATACATTTGCATGTTCAATAAGACCGTGTGAGTTAAAAAATTATTCTAAGTTTTTTGGGCTTAAAGTGGATTTTCAAAGTAATAATAGTGACTATAAAAGGATAATGCAGTATTTATCTTCTACATCTCATAACTTGTCTTCTTTAGTAGAAACGGATGATAAGTATTATAATAGTATTGTAAATGAATTTGGAAAAACTGCAGTAGGGAAAGAATTTGTAGAAGTATTAAATAAATCACGAAATATTATATTAAAAGGAAGGTCTGGTAGTAATATACTTAGGTATTTACTATACACAATGAAAAACCAAGTGTTGAAAGACCAATATTATTTCGAGGCAAATCAACTAATATCAAATCTATATTTAGACTACGGATGTATTCCTTTCGATACAATGCCATTAACATCATCATTAAAAAATCATAATCCATCGTCTAAGGATTTATATGAATGCATCAATTTGGATGGAAGAGAACATGAGTATTTATCAAGAATGTTATTAAGAAATGCAGAAATAGGCAGAGAAATATACACAGATATTAAAGATATAAATTTTGACAATATTGAGCAGCTAGTAGAACACTTTAATAATAAAGTATATTATAAGCATTTACATAGAAGAATAGAAATGTTTTCACATTACTTATACATTAAAGGGTATGAAGATAACATTCTTGAGATAATACAAAAATTACAAAATGAGACAACTATGAATATTGGTGGATATGAATCAATGGCAAAAGGGTGGGTTGATCAAAGAACAGATATTGATGATGAAAACAAAAGAGATACAATAAAAAGATTATTCGTCTCTTCCAGAGTTGCTTTAGTGTACGGGGCTGCTGGAACTGGAAAAACCACTCTTTTAAAATATGTGTCTGAACTGTTTGAGAAAAACAAAAAAATATTTGTAGCTAATACAAATCCGGCTGTTGAATTATTAAAAAGAAGAATAAATGATCAAAACTCTTCTTTTATGACAGTGGCAAAAGCTATAAGAGGTAAGTATAAAACTGATTTATTAATTCTCGATGAATGTAGTACTATTAGTAATTATGATATGATTGAATTGTTAAAAAACATTGAGTATCAAGCAATTCTTTTGGTTGGTGACACATACCAAATTGAGTCAATTCAATTTGGTAACTGGTTTTCCATCATAAGATTTTTTTTAAGAAAAAATGTGATATTTGAATTAACTAATGCATTTAGAACTAAGAGTGAAAATTTATTAGATTTTTGGTCTTGTATACGACAATTTAGAATTGACGAAGCTTTGACAAAAATGACGGCATATGGATACAATAATTTACTTGATGAAACTTTGTTTATTCCTAATGATAAAGATGAAATCATATTGTGTTTGAATTATGATGGGATTTATGGAGTGAACAATTTAAATAGAATAATTCAATCAAATAATCATGGAAAGTCAGTAAAAATAGGTATTAATACATACAAAGTTAATGATCCGGTATTATTTAATGATTCTAATCGCTTTTCCCCTATTATATTCAATAATAACAAAGGAATTATTACCAATCTTATTGATAGAGAAAATGATGTATATTTTGAAGTTGAATTGGATAAATTAATAACGGAGATAGACGTTTATTGTGTGGATGGTTTGAGTTATATAGGAAATAACCGAACTGAAACTGCATCAATTGTAGGGTTCTATGTGGACAAAAACATTGATTCTGACGATGATTCACACCAAGAGAGAATGATTCCTTTTCAAATAGCATATGCTGTATCTATTCATAAAGCACAAGGGCTAGAGTACAGCTCCGTTAAAATAGTTGTATCGAATGAAGTTGAAGAAGATGTAACTCATAATATTTTTTATACTGCTATTACTAGGTCAAAAGAGAAATTAAAAATTTATTGGAGTCCCGAAGTAATGAATAGAGTGTTTGCTGGATTTAATGATGATAAATTGAAAAAAGATGCTAATATCTTAGCTGGAAAATATAAATTAAAAATGCATAAATAAAAATAATATAACTATATAAACGGTTATTTCTATGATGTTTATGCATTTTAAGACACAAAAGTATGCTTTAGGCTTACCAACTGTCATAACAAGTGATGATATTGTATAATAATACTTCATTTTGTTAATGGCAGGGTGGTAGTTAGAAGAAATAGAAATAATTCTAATGCACCTGTTTATTGAAAAGGTGCGTGGGATTGGTGAGGGTTTCTTCTAATATATATGTAAAACCAAATATAATTGAAAAAGTGACAAAAGTGATTGAACATCACTGGATCGTCACTTTTTTTTATTAAAATTTACGATGTGGAGCGTGTTTCGTCGCCTATTTATTGAGGAGATGATGACATGATAAGAGCTCCACCATGACTTCCTGAAAAAAATATTTTTCAGGAGGTAAATATGAGGTTTATTTATACATTAGAAGAAAAGAAATTTAAAGAAGAGAAGGAGAAAGAGAACGAGATACTTAGGGCTTTTGGAATAGATGAAGAAACAATTGAAAAAATCTATGAGTACGATAAAAAGATGCTCAACAAGAACAGATCGTTTTGTACAAACGAAGTTTATCTTGAAGATACATTTTATAAGATGAGTAGACCAAATGTTTCTTTGTTAGTATGTGATGTTCATCCTTTTGAAACAACAGATGACATTGAATATGGATTACAGTTGATATTTCCATATCATGCTGTATCACAAATTGATCAGCTTACCTTACAAGCTCTATTATTAAGGATAAATGGTTATACACTTAAAGAAATTGGTGCTCAAATGCACTTAAAAGAATATCAAGTTGATTATATATTTAGAAAATTAAAAAAATATTTAAAAAAGTTTACGAAACATAGCTGAATTCACTGCCTATTATATGTAAGGGGATAATAGTTTAATCCCAAAGAGATCTTTGAAAATAGAATAAAGGCGATATCAGTCCACACCATAGTTTTGCATCTAGCGAATCAAATACAATGATACTTGCAATAGGTCTTAGTCCGAGCGTGATAACAACCGTCGCAGGCAGAGATATTGTGCAGGATAAAACAAAAGGACACCTGCTTGATATACATCAAATGAACGACTAATAATGGGATATGTCGTTGCTGATATTGAAACATAACATGAACTATATAAGAGGGAAGGAATTCCAATGGCTACATTATTATATTGGCCAATAGTAGATGTTGATGTTGAATCATTACCTGATCCAGCATCAACACTAATGGCTAATAAAAGGGAACATTTATATTACGAATTAGAACAATTAACTAAAGATTTAACTGCAGTTCAACAAAGACGTCTATATATGAAATATTACTTAGAAATGTCAAATGTGGAAATTGCTGAAGTTGAACAAGTTTCATATAGTGCTGTTCGTAAATCAATTGATCAAAGTATCAGATATATAAGAAGAAAGATGTACAAGTTCATTCATTGATTTGTACCTTATTCTTATTTAAGGAAAAACTCTATAATGAGTTTATCAAGGAAAAGGAGAATTACTAAATATGGAAAAACGTATTGAAAAAGAAATTATGACAGTAAGAGAATTTGCTAAGCATACTGGATTAAGTGAATGCTGCGTTAGAAAGTTATTAAGAGAAGAAAAAGTGTTTTACATGAAGATCGGTAGCAGATATTATATTAATGCACCTAGAACAATTGACTTTCTAACACATAATCCAATTATGGATATTACTTGGAAAGAACCGGTAGCCTCAGTGTAGTTTAAACAAAAGAAGAGATGTGGGAGTTATACTCCTGTATCTCTCATTTTGCTTTTATACGTGAAAAAAATAGGTAACGATGCACTGAATTTAAGCACATCAAAAAACAAGGCCATTTTTGGTGGTTTTTACGTATAAATGACTTATAAAATATGCGTTTATACGTGATTTATACGTGAAAGTTTCAGAAAACATAATTAACAGTTGCACACGATAAATAAAAATAGCTTAAAAAAATATAGTTTTTCGATTTATTTTAACGATTTTGTTCCAGATAAAACGATAAATAAACGTTTTACCTTACGTTGGTGAATAATAACTATTAAAAAACCTTGATAAATTCAAGGTTTTTTTATTTTTTAAGAACATATTGACATCATTTGTATAAATTAATGAGTTTTTCTGATAGTGATTCTTTACTTTCGGCGTATAAGTGGCTATATGTTTTTAAAACAGTATCTACCGTATCACCAATTCTATCAGCTACAATTGTTGGGCTATATCCTAAATCTATAAGTAATGAAACATGATTATGGATTACGTTTTAAATTACTTTCTGAATATTACGGTGTGGCAAGGCCACTCCGTAATATTCAACTTGAGATCGTATTCTTTGATATGTTAAATCATCAACGAAAAGACTTTGTTTTCTTTTATCAAATAATAAATAAAGTTGTCTTTGAATAGAGGACATTTCATAAAAGTCCTACTAATATTATTTTTATATAGTACATATGTTGAATTTCATTTCAACATATGTATTCGCTAAAAAAGAGTTTTTTCTTTTTAAATAATAATTAATTGATACAATAGTATAAAGGAGGAATCATTGTGGGATTTTTAGACAAACTATTAAAAAAAGAAAATAATAAACAAGAAGAAAAACCTGCCAAAAGAATCTATCAAAGATTAAAAGAAGTAAGTGAAATTGAATATATACGCTTTGAATTAGAAGAAAAAGAAACACATATCTTTGATAGTAAAGTAGGTGGTGCTTATTATGTACCTAGAGATCAAAATCTTCCAGTAAATCAAAAAACAGGAGCACCTTTATATTTATTAGCACAAATAAATTTTGAACAAATACCTCATATAAAAGATCTTCCAGAAAAAGGATTACTTCAAATCTTTATTAGTGGAGATGATGATGTTTATGGATTAGACTTTGATAATGAATATAACCAATCAGGGTGGTGTTTACGTTATTTAGAAGAAGTACCAAAATTAGTAGATAAATTATGTATCTATAGGTTTCAATGGAGCGAAGATACTGATCTGCCTTTAGAAAAAGATACAACTTTTTTATTAAAGGCTCATTTAGATAAACAAGTTATAACAATGAATGATATTCATTTTGATGAAGTTGTTGATACTTATTTAGATGAAAAATTAAAAGAAGCTATGCAAGATGATGAGGTAATGGATGAATTAAATGATTTGTTTACTTTGATTCCTTGTCAAATAGGCGGTTATCCTTTTTTCACACAATATGATCCTCGTCAAGAAGATAGTAATGAAGTATTGTTATTTCAACTTGATTCACAAGATCATATTTTATGGGGCGATTCAGGCATCGGTAATTTCTTTATTTCAAAAGAAGATTTAAAAAATAAAGATTTTAGTCATGTTCGCTATAATTGGGATTGTTATTAGATGCATATTGTTTGCTTAATAGAGAAAAATAGTTTATATTATAAATAGGAATAATTACTACTTATAGAAAAGAGGAAAAGGCTATGAAACAAAAATTTTATATTTGTAAACACTGTGGAAATGTGATTGAAAAAGTTGAAGATAAAGGAGTCCCTGTGGTATGTTGTGGAGAAGTTATGAAAGAACTTCAAGCAGGAATAGAAGATGCTGCATTTGAAAAACATATTCCTGTTTATACAGTGGAAGGAGATACTGTTCATGTATTTGTAGGAGAAGTTGAACATCCAATGACAGCAGAACATTGGATTGAATGGGTTTCTTTAAAAACAGATAAAGGTATTCAAAGAAAATATCTAAAACCAGGAGAAAAACCAAGTGTTGATTTTAAAATCTTAGAAGATGAAAAAGTAGAAGAAGTGTATGCTTATTGTAATCTTCATGGATTGTGGAAAAAATAATGAAGCTATAAAAAGACCAGAAATGGTCTTTTTATATGTATTATATGAACAGTTCAATTATAATTATCATTTGATAAATAGTTTTTAGTATATTAATTCTTAATAATATATAAACAATGGTAAGTATAATAAAAACAAACACTTTAAAACAAGATATACGTCTTAAAAAATGGTAATTAAATTTGTTTATGCAACCGTTGGTTTAGTTTATGTATGCTTTATAAAATACCAAGTGAGGATGAACATCGTTTATTTGATTAAAAAAGTTTCGAATTGAAGTGAACTGAATAAGTTGGACCAACAACTTAGGAGGTTCACTTCATTTTTTGCTTTTTTGATGAATTATTAGGTTCTTAGGAATCGAGTCTCATTGTCAATAAGGAAATTGGAATAAATTTAGGACATTTTCATTTTCGAATCACATTTTTTAAGTATTGCTGGTAAGACTTGGAGATTAGAGCATTATGATTTTTTTGTATATTTAGAAATTCTATAAAATTATTGATTTATATCTTAATTAAC
>UQVG01000010.1 GCA_900544435.1 uncultured Erysipelotrichaceae bacterium
CTTCTGCCATTCTTTCCATTCCTTCACACATATCTATTTCATCTCCTTCTGGTAAATCTCTAATTAAATCTAAGCTTCCTGTAATGATAGCTGCATAAATAAAGTTATCTCTATTCATCTTTACTTTTCGATGCAATCCTTCATAGTTCCCTTTATACATCTCTTGGATGGCTTCTATAAAATATCTTGTTTGTTCATCTTTGATCTTACTGGTATCTATTTCTTTAACATCTACTAAATAGATTTTCCAATCATTAAAGTAGGGGTTTAATTCTTCTGGTATATCAAAATAATTATTTAGTTTTACTGGGGCATTCCATTTCTTATCTCCCGTATAAAAAACGATCATAACTTGAGGAACTAATCTTTTGTTCTTTTTGTTTTTTAACTGTTTTAAATACTCCAACATTTCATAGATTCCACATCGAATTACCATTTCAAAATCAATCGTACTTTGATGTTCAATACTCAAGAGACAATAGACACCATTGATATCCGTTTTTTACGACAATGTCCCTTCTTCTTTTTTTATCTTCTGCACTCTTTGTATCATCGATAATAAATGATGTATCATTTTCATAACGTACAAGTCTTTCAGGATGAATGACTTGTTTGCCATCAAACAAGATGGCATTATATAAAGATGCAAAATGAGTATCATTGCTAAGGAAAGTACGACAGGCACTATCGGGTGTTAATTTATTTGTTAGTATCAATTATTATTACCTGCTTTCTTATTGATTTGAGGTAACTTATCTAGATTTGTTACAAATAAATTGTATCATATGTCCTTCTCTATTTCGTCTCAAATTTGTTTCATATTTATCTCAGTTTTGTCTCAAACTTAATTCACAAATACTTCTTTTCTGTTATTATTATATACTTTCTTTTATTTTAATTCATTGGACAGATTGTCCAATGAATCACTATTCATAAATACAATAAAAGCCTGTCAACAAATTATTTTGTCAACAGGTTAAAATATCTTTAAAAAGTATCTTTATTGTAAATATTAAGTAGTCCTATCCGTGATTTAACACCAGTTTTTTTATAAATAGAAGAAATATATCTTTCTAATGTTCGTTTTGAAACATACATATTATTAGCAATATCTTGGACACTATCTTCTGTTGAAGTAAGATATTCAAAGACTTCAATTTCTCTAGGAGTAAAAGTATACTGCTCTTTGATTTTTAGCAACTTCTCTTCTTTTGAAAATAAAGCTATTTTACTTTCACCTAATTTTTCAATCAAAACTTTTCTTTGTAAACTATATGTAGATGCAATAATAGTAACTATGACAAATAAACAAATAACTAAAACAACAACAATTAAATTTCCTTGTGAATTAATCAAAACCAATGAACTTCTAGATAAGATTACCGCTGCTAGATTATTCACAGCTCTTCCTAGCCCTGCCCACAAATCAGGAAATTTCATATAACTAGCAATCTCCATAAAACTCGCAGTAAAAAAGACAACGAAGAATCCAGATGTCATATAAAAAATAAGCAAACCTATTAAAAGTGACTCTGAATACTTTAAAACAATAATACAAATTGTTGATAATAACATGACACAATACATAATCATGCTCATAAATCTACGATCTTTAAAATCAAAAATAATTCCACCAAGTAAGCCACTTAACGCTAACAAAACACGTGGGAATTCTTCTATGTTTACTTCCCCTGTAGCATGTAAAAGTGTTACTGCATTATCAAGAGTACTAAAAACACATGACATCATAAAAACAAGTAAAATCAATAACCCACCACATATTTGTCTTTCTTTTTTGACCTTTGAAACATCTAAATGATGATTTAAGGTATTAGGAATTGTTGTGAGTATAAACATTAAAATACCCATAAATATATCTAAAACAATATTTTCTATAAATGGTAAAGAAACAAAATTATTATTTATAAATTGCAAAATAATACCAATCATATAAGAGATTCCTACACATCTAGCAAGATACTTTTGATCAGGAAGTATACATATGGCTTTATAGGAAGTAACACCACCTAATCCTCCTAAAAAAAGAAATAAAATAAGTCCTGTTATAAGTGTAATCAAGTAAGTAGGATGTAAATAGATAATTGTAATTAAAGCAACAATAATTATTGCACTTATACCTATACATATACGGCGAGATAATCCTTTAAAATAACGATTATATACGGGATATAAAACAAACCCTAGACAACTCGTTCCTAAGACATAATTTTGTGATAAAACAACTGTATTTTCAGACACTAAAAGAGAAATCATATCTACAAACAAATACTCTATCCCCAAAAAGATGAATGTAAAAATAGCCATCAACATAATTACTTTTATGTAATTTATTTTTTCTTCAGCTTTCATAATTTCATCCCCTTTTTTTAATATTAATGAAAATAAAATGTTAAATCAAGTTTATATAAACAAAAACACAAGAATTAATCTTGTGCTTCATCTTTATCATCATAGTAATTTCTTACCAATGATTGTGTTTTTCTAATATGTTTTTCTACATTTGCTTTTGCAAGTGCTTTATCTTTCTTTACAATCGCTTCATAAATTTCTTTATGTTCTTGTGCTGCTTCAATTAAACGATTTGGTTGTTTAATTGAATGTCTGGAAGTAACATGAATATAATAGTTAATATCTGACAATAATTGTTCAAAATATTGTGAATGAGTTGCTCTATAAATAGCTTCATGGAAATCAATGTTTACTTCTGTAAATCTTTCTTGATCATTTTTTTCAGCATAGAATTCTAATAAATCATAGATTTCTTTAATTCTATCTAATTCTTCTTGAGTAATACGATCAATAGCAAGTTGTACAGATAAACTTTCTAAAACAACACGAATTTCTAACATATCATCAATATCTCTTGATGAAAAACCTAATACATAAACTCCTTTATTAGGAATACTTTTAACTAATCCTTCTAACTCTAATTGTTTTAAAGCTTCTCTAATAGGTGTTCTAGAAATATTTAGTTCTTTAGAAAGAACAACTTCATTTAATTTTTGTCCTTTTTCATATTCTTCATTTAAAATCTTATCTCTTAAAATACAAAAGATACGATGTCCTAAGGAACCATGTCCTGCATTTTCTAAAATATTTTTTTTCATACTATAACCTATCTATAATTGCTTGCGTGAATTCCTTTGTAGAAGCATGTCCACCAATATCACGCGTTACAATTTTTCCCTCTTCTACGACTTTTGAAAGTGCATCACGTAGTCTATTTGCTTGATCATTTTGTCCTAAGGCTTCTAACATTAAAGCAAACGCTAAAAGAAGAGCACTTGGATTGGCAATGCCTTGTCCTGCAATATCAGGAGCACTACCATGAACAGCTTCATAAATACGGTATTCATCTCCAATATTTCCACTAGGAGCAAATCCTAAACCACCTACTAAACCTGCACATAAATCAGAAACAATATCTCCATATAAATTAGGAGCCACTAAAACATCAAATGTTTCTGGTCTTAAAACAAGTTGCATACACATATTATCTATGATAACTTCTTGTTTTTCGATTTCTGGATAATCTTTACCTACATTTCTAAAACATTCTAAGAATAATCCATCTGTAAATTTCATAATATTTGCTTTATGAATGGCTGTGACTTTTTTTCTACCATTTGCCTTAGCATATTCAAAAGCATAACGACAAATTTTTTCACTTGCTTCTCTAGTAATTAATTTAATACCATGAGCAACATCATCACCCACCATATATTCAATTCCTTTATAAAGATCTTCCGTATTTTCACGAATCATGACTAAATCAATATTTTCATATTTAGAATCAATTCCTTTAAAAGAACGAATTGGTCTTACATTGGCATAAGTTGCAAATTTTTGTCTTAAAGCAACATTGACACTTCTAAAACCAGTCCCAATAGGTGTTGCTGTTGGACCTTTTAATGCCCATTTATATTCTTTAATAGCATCTACAAGTCCTGGTTCAAAGACTTCTTTTGTTTTAGCGGCATATTCTGCACCTGCTTGATATTCTACCCATTCAATATCTAAATTCATGGCTTTTGTAATGTCAACAACACTTTGTGAAATTTCTTTTCCGATTCCATCACCTGGAATTAATACTGCTTTCATTAAAAGTCACCTCCTAATTCTTTAATTGCATTTAATAGACCACCATATTGAATCATTGTTTTTTCTCTTGGTGATAATTTTAATTTTGCGGTAATTGTTTGATTATTTGTTTTATTGATAACAGTAATATCTTTATTGTTTTCAACACTATCTAATAAATTAATTAATTCATATTCATCTTGATCATTAAAGAAATCGTAATCTTTTTGATCAATAACAAGTGGTAAAATACCATTATTAATTAAGTTTGAACGATGAATTCTTGCAAATGAAATAGCAAAAATTGCTTTGATCTTTAAATAATTAGGAACAAGGGCTGCATGTTCACGTGAAGAACCTTGACCATAGTTATCTCCACCAACAATAAATCCTCCACCATTTTCAATACATCTGTTATAGAATTGATCATCTACTTTACAGAAAGAGAATTTAGCAAGATATGGAACATTACTTCTATATGGAAGCAATTTAGAATCAGATGGCACAATATGGTCTGTAGAAATATTATCTCCTACTTTTAAACATACTTTACCTTTAAATGTATCTGGTAATTTATCTCCACGAGGAACTGGTTTAATATTTGGTCCCATATAAACTTCATTTTGAGGATCATATTCATCAATAAAGAAATTCTTATTCTTCACAAATGGTGTATTTTCAATATCATCTAAATACATATCATCTTCAAATTCATCTGTTAAATAACCTTTAATTGCACTTAAAGCAGCAACTTCAGGAGATACTAGATAAACACTGGCGTCATTTGTTCCTGAACGTCCTTTAAAGTTACGGTTGATAGTTCTAAGTGAAACACCTTTAGAAAGAGGTGCTTGCCCCATACCAATGCATGGTCCACAACCACATTCAAGAATTCTGGCACCAGAAGCAATCATGTCTGCTAAAGCTCCACATTTAGAAAGCATTGCTAGAATACTAGAAGAACCTGGAGCAATAACAAGTGATACATGTGTTGCAACTCTTCTTCCTTTTAAAATTTTAGCTGCTTTTAACATATCTGGAAGTGATGAGTTTGTACATGAACCAATCACTACTTGATTGATTTTCATTCCTCTTAATTCACTTACTGGTACAACTGCATCTGGACTATGTGGTTTAGCAGTTAATGGTACTAATTTTGATAAATCAACTGTGATTTCTTCATCATATGTAGCATCTTCATCTGCTTTTAATTCAACATAATCTTCTTCTCTTCCTTGTTGAATTAAGTATTCTTTAGTAATTTCATCTGTTGGAAAAACAGAAGTCGTTGCCCCTAATTCAGCCCCCATATTACAAATAGTTGCACGATCTGTTAATGATAATTCTTTTAAACCTTCTCCAGTGTATTCAATAATCTTATTAACTCCACCTTTGACAGATAATTGTTGTAAAATATATAAAATAACATCTTTAGCCGAAGCCCATTTTGCTTTTTTACCCACTAAATTTACTTTAACAACACTTGGACATTGTAAATAATATGTACCTGTTGCCATTGCTACAGCAACATCTAATCCTCCTGCCCCAATAGCAATCATTCCCATGGCACCACATGTTGGTGTATGTGAATCTGATCCTACTAATGTTTTACCAGGTTTTGCAAAGTTTTCTAATTGCAATTGGTGGCAAACACCATTTCCTGGTTTAGAAAAAGTAATTCCATGTTTTTTAGCTACACTACGAATAAATTCATGATCATCCATGTTTTCAAATCCTGTTTGTAACATATTATGATCAATATAAGCAACTGCCTTTTCGACAGCCACATGTTCAATTCCCATTGCCTCTAATTGTAAATAAGCCATTGTCCCTGTTGAATCTTGAGTTAATGTTTGATCAATTTGAATCCCTATTTGTTGACCAGCTACTAATTCACCACTTTTAAGTTTAGAACTTAAAATCTTATACGCTAAATTCATTATTCTACGTCCCCCTTATTACGATTGTATACAATTATACATTCCGTATGTATTATTGTAAATACATTCTATGCAATTAAAGGGATTTTTTTACGTATATTTCATGAATATTGTATATTGTATACAGTAATTAATCATTTAAAAAGGGAGCAAAAGCTCCGCTTTTTCTTTTATAAATCTAAGGCATATGCAATCGCAAGTTTTGTTGTATCTACGATTGAATCAATATGACAACGTTCTTTACCATGTGAATTGATAACAGCCATACCAAATGCTGCAGCATAAACATTATTACCTGCACGAATTGCAGCATTAGCATCTGTTCCATAATGGAAGAATACATCAACACAATAATTTAAGTTTGTTTGTTTAGCTTGGTTGATAATTCTTGTAGTAAGTTCTCTATCATATGGTGAATAGTTATCTTTAGCACAGATACTTACCGTTTTTTCATCTGCATGATAATCAGGACCAATTAATCCGATATCTAAAGCCACATATTCTTCTACTTCTTCTGGTACATAAGCTCCACCATGTCCAATTTCTTCATAAATTGGGAAAGCTAATAATGTACGATATTTTGGTTTTAAATTATTTCTTTTGAAGTAAGCCATTACTTCGATTAAAGCAGCAACTGCAGCTTTATCATCAATATAACGTGATACAACATATCCTGATGGTGTATATTCAAAATGAGGATCTACTGAAATCACATCACCATGATCAATACCTAAAGCCATAACTTCTTCTTTAGAATGAACATCTTCATGTAAGATAACTTCCATATGGTCTTCATCTCTTGGCATAGTTCTTGCATCTTCAAATACATGAACTGAGTGAGATTTACAAATAACCATACCTCTATATTTACGTCCATCTCTTGTAATAAGAGTAACACCTTCACCTTCCATACTATGATAGTTAACTCCACCTAATTGTCTTACAATTAAATGACCATTATCATCAATATGACGAACAATTAAACCAATTGTATCTAAGTGAGCACCCATACATACTGTTTTAGAATTATCTTCACCTTCTAAAGTAATGTAAGCTGTTCTTTTACGATCATAAGTCACTTCATAACCAAATTCAGCTGCTTTTTTTTCTAATAAAGCCCCAACTTCTTCGTAATAACTTACTGGACTTGGTACATTAATAAATTCTTCACATAATTCAACTAATTCTTTTTTGTCAATATTCATTTCCATTTTATAATACCTCTTTTACTTTTTATCATATAAATGACATGCGCAGAAATGACCTGGTTCTACTTCTTTAAAATCGGGTCTATCTGTTTTACAAATATCCATTGCTTTCGGACATCTTGTACAGAAACGACATCCTTTTGGTGGGTTGGCTGGACTTGGCACATCGCCACCTAAGATTTGTTTATCTTCAATTCTTTCTTTTCCAATTCTTGGAATTGCTGAGAATAATGCTTGTGTATAAGGATGTAATGGTTTGGCATAAAGTGATTCAGTATCAGCCATTTCCATCATATTTCCTAAATACATAACTCCTACTCTATCAGCAATATGTTTTACAACACTTAAGTCATGGGAAATGAAGATATAAGCAATACCCATTTTTTCTTGTAACTCATTTAATAAGTTGATGATTTTTGCTTGAATCGAAACATCTAACGCTGAAACAGGTTCGTCACAAATAATCAATTTTGGTTGTAAAGCAATTGCACGGGCAATCCCAATACGTTGTCTTTGTCCTCCTGAGAATTCATGAGGATAACGATACATGTAATCTAAGTTTAAACCAACTTGTTTCATAACTTCCACAATACGTGCATCACGTTCTTCTTTTGTTTTATAACATTGAGCGATATCGATTGGTTCAGCAATAATATCTTTAACTGTCATACGTGGATTTAAAGAAGCATAAGGATCTTGGAAAATCAATTTGATTTTATCACGAGCTTCTTGTAATTCTTTACCTTTTAAGCTTGTAAAATCTTGACCATCTAAGATAACTTTTCCTTCAGTTGGTTCAATTAAACGGATCACACTTTTACCCATTGTTGATTTACCACATCCTGATTCACCAACAATCCCAAAAGTTTCTCCTACTTTAACATCAAAGCTAATATCATCTACCGCTTTAACAACGCTTTTTTTACCTCTTAAAGAAGATGATTTAATAGAATAATATTTCTTTAAATGTTCTACTTTTAATAAAACGTCTTGATTATTTTCCATTTTCTACATCCTCCTTATTCCATCTTTCATGATATTTCCAACAACGTACTAAATGGTTTTCACCATGTTCCATCATTGCTGGACATTCTTGATGACAGATTTCTTTAGCATGTTTACAACGTGGTGCGAAGAAACATCCTTTTGGAAGTTCATAAAGCATTGGTACAGAACCAGGAATAACTTCCAATTCTTCTTGATCATCGCTATCAATATCAGGAATTGATCTTCTTAAACCGATTGTATAAGGATGTAAAGGATTTTTAAATAAATCTTCTACATTTGTATATTCTACGATCTTACCTGCATACATAACGATTACGTTATCTGCCATTTCTGAAATAACACCCATATCATGTGTAATTAATAATACGGCTGTATTTAATTCTTTTTTCATTTTATTAATTAATTTTAAGATTTGTGCTTGAATAGTCACATCTAATGCTGTTGTAGGTTCATCACAAATCAATAATGATGGATTACAAGAAAGTGCCATTGCAATCATGATTCTTTGTCTCATCCCACCAGATAATTGATGAGGACAAGAAGCAAATACTTTTTCAGGCATTGGAATACCTACAAGTCTAATCATTTCTAAAGCACGTTCTTTAGCTTCTTGTTTACTCATTTTTTCATGAGTTAAAACAGCTTCCATAATTTGTTTTCCAACAGTAACAACTGGATTTAAAGATGTCATTGGTTCTTGGAAAATCATTGAGATTTCTTTACCACGAATATCTCTCATTTCTTTAGGAGATTTCTTTAATAAATCTTCTCCTTTATACATAATTTCACCAGCAGTAATCTTTCCTGGAGGAGAAGGGATTAATTGCATTAATGATAAAGCAGTCATACTTTTACCACAACCAGATTCTCCAACTACTCCTAAAGTTTCTCCTGGTTTGATACTAAAACTTACTTCTTGTACAGCAGGAAGCGCTCCACGATCTGTAAAGAAGGTAATACCAAGATCTTTGACTTCTAATAATTCTTTATTTTCACTCATATCTTTTCCCCTTTTTACGATCTTAATTTTGGATCAAGCGCATCTCTTAATCCATCACCTAACATATTGAACGCTAATACTGTAATAATAATAGCTAAACCTGGAATAACTGAATAGTATGTTGCACTACGAATATATGGTTGTGAAAAACTAATCATTGAACCCCAGCTTGACATTGGTGCTTTAACACCTAAACCTAAGAAGCTTAATGATGCTTCTGACATAATTGCATTTGGAATACCTAATGTTACAGTAACGATTAATGTTGATAAACAGTTAGGTAATAAATGTTTCATAATAATTCTAAAACTATTTCCACCGCTGACTTTACATGCATCGATGTATTCCATCTTTTTAAGACGCATAACATCCCCACGAATAAGTCTGGCAGTCGAAGACCAACCTAAAAGACCCAACGCTAAGTAAAGGTTAATTAAACCTGGTCCTAAAACGAACATGATAGCCATGGCAAATAATAAGAATGGGAATGATGAAAATACTTGGATTAAAAATGAAATGACAGCATCTACTTTTCCACCAAAGTATCCAGCACAAACACCCATTGTATAACCAATAACTGTCGCAATAATTTGTGAAACAATACCAACACTTAATGAAATACGACATCCATAAATAATTCTTGAGAAGATATCTCTTCCTAAATCATCTGTCCCAAACCAATGTGCAGCACATGGTTTCATTAAACGATCAGCAAGAACTTGTTTATCTGGATCATAAGGAGCAATCAATGGTGCAAATAAAGCAATTAAGCATAATAAAATAACGATAAATAAACATGCCATAGCCACTTTATTTTTCTTAAAAATGTTCCAACTGATTGACCAATAACTTTGATATGTTTGATCTTTTTTCTTTTTAAACATTCTATGATGACTCCTTTCCTAAACGAATTCTTGGATCTACTACTGTATAAAGTAAATCAACAACTAAATACATAACGACACAAATAACAGCGATATACATAACGCCACCTTGGACGATTGGTAAATCACGTGTATTAATACTATCTACTAACATTTTTCCAATTCCAGGAATTGAGAAAACTGATTCTACTAAAACAGAACCTGTTAAGATGTTTCCTAAATCAGATCCAGCAATAGTAATAATTGGAATTAATGCATTACGTAAAGCATGTTTGATTGTAACAACCCAACCTTTTAACCCCTTAGCTTGAGCAGTACGGATGTAATCTTGTGATAAAACATCTAACATACTTGTTCTTGTAATACGCGCAATACTTGCTGCATATCTTGTTCCTAAGGCAATACCAGGTAAGATAAATGATTTAAAGCTATCAATACCTGATAGTGGCAATAAATTAAATTTCAAACAAATAACAATTTGTAAGATAATAGCAATCCAAAATGCTGGAGCTGAAATACCAAATACAGAAATTGTCATTAAAGCTGAATCAATCCATTTACCACGATTAACAGCAGCTACAACACCTACAACAACACCTAAAACAACTGCTAATACATAAGCAATCCCAGCAAGTTTAGCTGTTACTAAAAATGAACTTGTTAAAATATCTAATACTGGTTTATTTTGAAAATATGATGTTCCAAAGTTACCTTGTAACATATTTCCTAACCAACTAAAGTATTGAATATAAATTGGTTGGTCCAATCCCATTTCATGTGTTACACGTGCAATGGTTGCTTGATCTGCGAATTCACCCAACATGATTTCAACAGGGTTACCAGGCACAATATTTAACACAAAGAATGTAATTAACGAAATACAAAAAACGACACCAATAGCTTGTAATACACGTTTTAGTAAATACTTCGCCATATTTTTCCTCCTTCTTCCTACAATAAATATATGGAATGCATCGCTGCATTCCATATATGATTAACACTTATTAAATTTCATTTACTATTTTTTAGATAAATCAATATCGATGTTATATAAATGATAAATTAAGTTTCCTAATTTAGCATTTTTTACATATGGTTTAGCAACAAATTGTAACTTACCGTAATATAAAGGAATTGTTCCATAATCTTCACGAGATAAGATATAATCTGCTTTTTTGTATAATTCAACACGTTTATCAGAATCAGTTGATTCTCTAGCTTCTTTCATTAATGAATCGAATTCAGGATTGTTGTAGAATACACCTTTACCTACAGCATTTTCTGAATAGTAATAAGTATACATTTGGTTATCAGCATCTGCATATAATGGGAACCATCCAACGATTGTTGCTTGTAATTCACCAGCAGCTCTTGCTGAAGACCAGATACCTGCATCAATTGTTTCTACGTTCATAGTAATTCCAGCTTCTTTTAAGTAAGCTTGTAATGCAGTTGCAATTTTTTCTTCGTTTTGTCTAACTTTGCAAGTAAATGTAGGGTTTGAAATACCTGCATCAGCTAAAACTTTTTTAGCTTTTGTAACGTTATGTTCATAAGCTTTTAATTTGTCATCATGACCAGGAACACCTGGGTTTAAGAATGATGAAGCTGGTTGGGCAGCACCATTTAATACTGTGTTACATAATTCTTTACGGTTAATAGCTAATGAGATTGCTTCTCTTACAGCTTTATTGCTTAATACTGGATCAGTATCTTTAATTGATAAGAAATATGTACCTAATGGAGTTACTTGAGTAATTTCATCTTTTAAATCACTATCTTTATATTGATCTAATAATGAAGTAGATAAGTCACACATATCAATGTTACCTTGTTCATATTCCATCATTTTTGTACTTACATCATCAATATAAACAATTTCTAAACGATCTAAGTTAACTTTTTTACCATGATAGTTTTTATTTGGAACCATTACAACTTTAGTTTGTTCATCATTTTCTTTAATTACATAAGGACCAGTACCAATTAAGTTAGTTCCTTTACCCCAGTTTTCACCAGCAGCAGCACATGCATCAGAAGGATAAATTGAAGCATAGTCCATACCTAAGTTAGCAACAAATGGTGCAAATTTGTAATCAATATGTAATTTAAAAGTGTAATCATCAACTGTTTCAAAACCACTTAATTCAGTAGCTTTACCATCTAACATATCTTGAGCACCAGTAATCATGTTGTACATATATGTATTTGTACATCCTGTTGCTGGTGTAAACATTCTTTCGAATGTATATTTAACATCTTCAGTAGTTAAATCAGAACCATCTGAGAATTTAACACCTTTTTTAAGTGTAATTGTATAAGTTAATCCATCATCAGATACTTCTGGCATATCTTTAGCAAGAACACATTCTTCTTTGTTGTCATCATTCCAACGATATAATCCTTCTAATACGTTGTCAGCAACAGAAGAAGCCCCTGAGTTTGTGTTAGTTTGCATATCTAAACCAACTTTTGGATTAGATTGACCAAAGCGAAATACTTTTTCGCCACTTTCTGTACTTTTGCTTGAGCTACTTGAACCACCACATCCAGCTAAGGATACAGCCATTGCAGCAACAGCAAGAACAGATAAAGATTTCTTTAATAAGTTCATTTCCCTTTCCTCCTAGTTTTAACAATTCCCTACTTAAACTTTCTTAAAGTACCTTTGTATTATAAAGTACCTTTGTATTATATCAAAGGGCTTTCTTGATTTCAACAGAATGTTGCATTTTTGTATACAATTAAGAATAATTATCTAATTTCATACCTTATTATCATACTTTTTTATGTTTTTTTGCAAAAAAATGTTCTTGTTTATGCAAAAAAACAATATCCACACCATATGGATATTGTTTTTTATTTTAAAGCATGCTTGTCATTCCACCATCAATAACAAGTAATTGTCCTGTTGTATAAGTACAAGCATCACTTGCAAAGTAAATAAGTGCTCCGTTCATTTCACCTTCACGACCAAATCTCTTAAGGGCTACTCTGTTTTTTAAAACAAGTGAACCTGGTGCATCTAAAGCATCATGTGTCATTTCTGTATCATAGACGCCTGGTGCAATGGCATTAACAAGAATACCATAAGGAGCTAAATCTCCAGCCATGGCTTTTGTAAGATTGACAACCCCGCCTTTAGCCGCAAAATAACTTACTTGAGCAGGTCCAGCTTGAATACCACCAACCGATGAAATATTAATAATTCTTCCATATTTTTGTTTCATCATAATTGTTGAAACTTCTCTTGCCATAAGGAAGACACCTTTTAAATCAGTATCTAAAACTTTATCCCATTGTGCTGTTGTATGATCATGAAGACCACTAGAGTATTCCACAACACCTGCATTATTTACAAGAATATCAATTTTTCCAAAATGATCAACAACAGCTTTGACTGCTTCTTTAATACTTGCTTCATCTGTAACATCACATGAAACAGGTAAACAATCATGTCCATTTTGTTTTAATTCTTTAGAAAATTCTTCTAATCTTTCTTTTCTACGTGCAAGGATAGCGACATCGCATCCTTGTTCACTTAATGCTCTTGCAAATTGTTGTCCAAGTCCACTTGAAGCTCCTGTAACAACCGCTACTTTTCCTGTTAAATCAAAACTAATCATCTTTATTATCTCCTATTCCATCACACGAATTGCATGATATCCTTCATGAATTGCTGTTAAGATTTTTCTTGGTGCAACAGCATCTCCAATAACAGCAACTTCATTATATTTTTCATCTAATAAATCTTCTAATTGATTATTAGGTCTAAATCCAACAGCATTTAAAACAGTATCACATTCAAGCATCATTGCTTGTCCATCTCTTTCAAATGTAACACTTGTTGGTGTAATATTTGTTACTTTAGCGTTTGCTTCAACTTTAACACCACGATCTTTAACCATTTTTCTTAAATGTTGATCATTATTTAAACAATGGTTCGCTGTAAATAAGATGTCTGGACACATTTCTACTAATGTCACATCTCCATCTTTTCCAGCAATATCACAAGCAGCTTCTGTACCAGCAAGACCAGCACCAATAACAACAACTTTTTTACCAACTGTTGCTTGATGTGTTAAATAATCACTAGCAAGAATTGTTGTATCAATACCTGGAATTGGTGGCATAGCAGGAGTTGAACCAGCAGCTAAGATAACTTTATCATAGTCTCCTTCAAGATTATCTTTAGTAATTGCTGTATTTAAATGAACATTGACTCCTAATTTTTGACATTGTGTTTCTAAGTATTTAATTAATTTTAAAACATCTGCTTTAAAATCTGGACCACCTGCAGGCCAAAGTGTTCCCCCTAATTTATCTTCTTTTTCATATAAATCCACATCAAAACCACGACGTTTTGCAGTAATGGCAGCCATCATACCAGCTGGACCTCCACCAATAACTAATACGTTACGTTTTTGACCATTTGGAAGTGGTAAAGCATAAGCTTTTTCTGCATAACATAATGGGTTCACTGCACAATAGTAGTGTTTTCCACTAAATCCAGCAAGTAAACATTCATTACATCCAACACACGGAGCGATATCTTCTTCATGATGTGCTTTGACTTTTTTAGGCCAATATGGATCAGCTAACATTTGATGAGCAAGTCCTACATAATCTAAAATACCATCTTCAACAGCTTTTTTAGCCACTTCAGGATCTTTTAAGTTACCATCACCTAATACTGGAACACTTACAACATCTTTGATTGCTTTTTGAACATCAAGTTTATATCCTTCTTTACTATAAACAGTAGTGATAGCTTGGAACCATTCTTCATAACATCCTGTATCAACATGTAAAGCATCAACACCAGCTTTTTCTAAGATTTTAGCCATTTCAATACCTTCATCAATGGTTCTAAAACCTTCTACTCTTTGATGTGGTGTAAATTTAACAAGCACTGGCATAGTATCTGGAACGTTCTTTTTAATTGCTTCAATACATTCCAAAGTAAAACGCATACGATTTTCAAGTGATCCACCATATTCATCTGTTCTATTATTCCATTGAACAGAATGGAATTGATCTAATAAATATCCTCCATAAGCATGTAATTCCACACAGTCTGCCCCAGCATTTACAGCAAGTGAAGCACTATACCCAACTTTTTCCACTAAATAATGAATATCTTCTTTTGAAAAAGGTTTACAAATTAAGTCAAGGAACCAAAATGCTCCAACACTACCTGCACTATAAGGTGGTGTAAAAGGATCGGTAAATTGTTGACGTCCTAAACCTGGTGATAATTGCACACATACTTTTGCACCATAAGCATGACATCTTTCAATTAACATGTTTAATCTTTCTACATGATGGAAATCAGAAAGTTCTGTACATGGTCTTGGTTCATATTTTGTAGAAACAACGTTAGCACCTGTAATAATTAAACCAGCACCACCTTTTGCTCTTTCTTCAAAATAATCAATACCTTCATTACAATAAGCTCCATCAGCTTCTCCAGTTGTTCCCATAGGTGACATGAAAATTCTGTTTTTTAATTTCATTTTACCTATGTATGTCTTATCAAATAAACTCTTAGCCATTTTCTTTTTCCTCCTCATACCAAAGTAAATGTTTATTTAACTCAAGTAAATTATATAACCGTAAAATTAAATGTCAACGCTTTCATAAAATAAAGTGAATTTTTTAACAAACTCTTTACATTAAATCTATGGTATATTATTTCTAAGGAGAATTTTATGAAAATAACAAGAGAAGAAATATCACAAACAGCTGTACAACTGTTTTTAGACAAAGGATATAATAATGTCACTATTCAAGATATTTGTAATGAATTACACATCACAAAACCAACTCTCTATAAATACGTTAATAATAAAGAAGACCTTATTTTAGATCTTTATGATTCAACCATTGATCATCTTGTTAAAGATACATATAAACTTGTTGATAGTGATAGTCACTATCAACAATTATTGATTGTCTTTTCAACATTGATTAAAGATACGAAAAAATATGGTTATGATTTATTTAGTCAAATGTTCATTGCAAATTTAAAAGAAAATCGTCATAGTTTTGATATGCGTGATAATCTTACAAAGCTTTGTATCATCATTATTAAAAAAGCCCAAGAACAAAAAGAAATTCACAATTTATCCAATCCAGAAATCTTATATCAAGCACTTGCTCATACCTTTACTGGTCATGAAGCTTTATGGTGTATTAAAAAAGGAGAAAAATGCTTCGATGAATCTTTTTATTTAAGCATGAATGCTTTATTAGAAGTAGATCCTGCTTATCAAGAATTATATAAAGAATATTTGTAAACAACTTATTTTATTGATAGAATAGTCGAGGTGATGAAAAATGCTTATAGAATGTTCAAATATAAAAAAATCATTTCAAGGAATTGATTTATTAAAAGATGTTAGTTTTAAAGTAGATGATCATGATAAAATTGCGATTATTGGCGTCAATGGTGCTGGTAAAACAACTATCTTAAATATCTTAATTGGTGAAGAAAGTTATGATAGTGGTGATTTATTTAAAAGTCGTGATTTAAATGTAGGTTATTTAAAACAACATCATGATTTAGATATGAATAAAACCATTTATGAATGCGCTTTAGAAGTCTTTGATCCACTTATTAAAATAGAAAATCGTATGCGTGAATTAGAAAGTATGATGTCTTATGATCATAGTGAACAAGTCATGAACGAATATGATTCTTTAACACAAAGGTTTAATGAAAAAGATGGATTTAGTTATCCAAGTCGTATTGTGGGTGTTTTAAAAGGAATGGGCTTTATTGAAGAAGATTTTCAAAAATATGTTCATGAATTATCTGGTGGTCAAAAAACAAGACTTTGTCTTGCGAAACTTTTATTAGAAGAACCTAAACTTCTTGTTTTAGATGAACCAACCAACCATTTAGATAGTCAAGCAATTTCCTTTTTAGAAAACTATTTAAAAGGATATAAAAATGCTTTAATTGTGGTCAGCCATGATCGTTATTTTATTGATGTTGTTTCTAATAAGATCATTGAAATAGAAAATGGAAAAAGTCATAGTTATAATTGTCGTTATGAAGAATACTCTATTCAAAAAAGAACACAACGTGCAATTGATTTAAAACACTATATCAATCAACAAAAAGAAATTAAAAAGATACAAGAAAGTATTGATACTTTAAAATCATTTAATCGTGAAAAAAGTATTAAACGTGCTGAATCTAAAGAAAAACAACTTGCAAAGATTGAACGTATTGATCGACCAGAAAATTTACCAAGTGCCATCACTGTTCAATTTACACCAGCTATTGAATCAGGTTATGATGTTTTAAAAGTCACTGATTTATCAATGCGTTATGATCAAATTGTTTTTGAACACTGTAATCTTGATATCAAAAAAGGAGAACGCGTTGCGATTGTTGGTGAAAATGGTGTTGGTAAAACCACTTTATTTAAAGCTCTTGTGGGTCAATTACCAATTGAACACGGTAAAATTCGTTTTGGTAGTCACGTAGAAATGGCGTATTACGATCAAGAACATGAATCTTTAAATTATAATAAAACGATTTTTGATGAAATCAGTGATTGTTATCCACGTATGACCAATCAAGAAATCAGAAGTACTCTAGCCATGTTTAACTTTAGAGGTGATGATGTCTTTAAAGATATCGCAATGCTTTCAGGTGGAGAAAGAGGACGTGTTGTTTTAACCGAAGTTTTATTAAAACAAGCCAACTTCTTAATTCTCGATGAACCAACCAACCACTTAGATATTTCTTCCAAAGAAGTTTTAGAAGAAGCTTTAAGAAGTTTTGAAGGAACAATTTTATTTATTAGTCATGATCGTTATTTTATTAATAAAATTGCGACTCGTGTAATTGAAGTACAAAAAGATCAATGTCTTTCTTATAATGGTAATTATGATGATTATTTAAGTCAAAAAACGCCTGTTGTTGAAACAACACAAAAAGTGGTTACCGAAGCTAAACAAAGACAGATCATTGATAAAAAAACAAAGAATGAAATTAAAAAACTTGAAAGAACCATTGATTCTTTAGAAAAAGAAATCAATTCTTTAAAAGAA
>UQVG01000011.1 GCA_900544435.1 uncultured Erysipelotrichaceae bacterium
GCTAATATGATAAAACTAGAACAATATAAGATATTTAACGAAGCTGCTTCCACCCTTTCTTTTTCAAAAGCAGCAAAGAATTTATTCATTTCACAATCCGCTGTTTCCCAAACAATCCATGCTTTAGAAAAAGAACTCAACACCCAACTATTCATCCGTTTAAATAAAGGTGTTACGCTTACTAAAGAAGGTATGTTGCTTCATAAAAACATTACTGAAGCCTTAGCTTTAATTACCAGTGTTGAAAATGAACTTTCTCATTATAATGAATTACTCTCTGGACAGTTAAATATAGGTGCTGGTGATTCAATCTGTGAAAACTACTTAATTGACCTATTAAAACAATTTCATCATCTTTATCCCACAATTAAAATCAATGTTGTTAATGGAACCTCTATTGAAACAGTTGAACATTTAAAAAATGGAACAATTGATCTTGCATTTATCAATCTTCCTTTTGATGATGAAAGTCTTGCCATGAAAGAATGTTTAACCATTCATGATATCTTTATTTCTAAAGAAAAAGATGAACATCTTTACAGCTATCAAGAAATTGCGAAAAAGAATCTTATTCTTTTAGAAAAATCAAGTAATTCTAGAAATTATATTGATAAATACTTTGCTAAACATGGAATTTTATTAAATCCCGAAATGGAATTAGGAGCACATCATCTGTTATTAGAATTTACTCATGCTAATTTAGGAAATGCTTGTGTTGTTAAAGAATTTTCTCATGATTTTCTAGATAAAAATAAAGTTTATGAATTAAAATTAAAAAAGCCCCTTCCTTCAAGAAGCATTGGTTATGCTTATCTTAAAAGAAGAAGCTTATCACAAGCAACTTTAAAATTTATCGAATTAATTGATCAATTCAATAAATCAATTTAGATTCTAATTTAGGTAAAGAAAGACTTGCTTTCACAAGTAAAGGAATATCGAAAGATATTTCTTTTTCTTTATATTTTAATAATACATGTACAATTTCACCTAATGGATGTTGTTTTAAAGTTAAATGAATAAACACAGGTCCTCCATTATTGACAAAATAGTCACTTAAAGAAAAATCACATTCATTTAAAATCGTAAAACCACTGACTTTTTTCATGACTTCTTCAAATAAATTAGGATTTTCCACAAGATAATCTTTCAATCTTTCTTCAATCATTTCCTTTGTTTGTTTAACAAGTTCATCGGCTTCACTTTGATGTTTTGCTTTCACTCCAAGTCTTACCCTTACATATTCTTCAGAAGCATATAAAGCAATTGAAACATCTTTTTGACTTTGAACAATATCATCAATTAAAGTAGCTGCAGCTGATTCACCAATTCCTTGAGTTACTAAATCATACGTATAAATCTTCGCTTGACGATATTTTTCTAAATAAGGTTTTAGTTGATGATCAACAACATAAGTCATTTCTTTAGGTGGTCCAGGAAGATTAACAATCATTCTTTCATCTTTAGACATCACACACCCATTCGCTGTACCAATGGGATTATCTAATACATAACAATCTTTTGGAAAATAAGCTTGTTTAAAATTATTATCACTGACTTTATCAAGTTGTGTTACAAAGCAGCATTTATCATTGACTTTCTTTGCTTCATCTTCATCAAAAATCATTTCTAATCCTAAATATTTTGCTGATAATTCTTTCGTAAGATCATCTTCTGTTGGGCCTAATCCTCCTGTTGTAATAACACAATCACATCCTCTATTAAACGCAATATCCAAGCAATCTAAAAATCTTTGTGGATTATCTCCTACTACTGTTTGAAAGAAAACATTAAAACCTAATTCTTTACACATTTTTTGTAAATAGGTTGCATTGGTATTGACAATTTCTCCAAGTAACAATTCTGTTCCAACATTAATAATTTCTACGTTCATACACGTCCTCCTTACAAAAAAAGAAGTATAAAGATACTTCTAAATTAATGAAAATCCTAAAAAGCTAACAGCCATCATAATGACACCAGCAAGTAAAACTCCTAGCATAACAGCAATGGTTGTTGATTTAAAATCCATATCTAAAATACTAGCTGCAAGTGTTCCTGTCCATGCACCCGTTCCTGGAAGTGGAATTCCTACAAATAATAATAAAGCGACAAAAGTACTTCTTCCTACTTTTTCTTGAAGTTTCTTTCCACCTCTTTCACCTTTATCTAAACACCAAGTGAAAAATTTTCCAATGACAGGTTTATCACAACCCCATACTAAAATCTTTCTAGCAAATAAGTAAATAAAAGGTACAGGTACCATGTTTGCTAAAATACAAACAATATAAGATGGAATAATTGGTAATCCTAATCCTTGAGAAACAGGAATTGCTCCTCTAAGTTCAATCAATGGAACCATTGATATTAGCGCAATATATAAATAATTCATCTAAAGTCTCCTTTTTAACATTCTCATTATAACAAACCAAAAGAATTTGACAACATCCTTTTATTTTCTACGATATGCAACTTGATTGAAAGTATACTTGTCTACACGATAATAAGTATACCCATATTCAATACATTTACCATTATGTAAACATGTAATTGATAAAACTCTAAGTAGTGGTGTTACTGGATCTACTTGTAAATATTTTCCTAATTCTTCTCCTGCTAAAACTGCATCAATTTGTTGATCAGAAAAAGCAATATGTAAATTGAGATCATTTTCAAAATGATTAAATAAAGATGTACTTGATACTTCTAAAGGAATATCCCCTGTTAAATCATAGTTACAGTAATCATCTTCAAAACATAAAGGTTCTCCGTTGACAAATCTTACACGTTTAACATGCCATACTTTATTATCTTCTAAAGCCATTTCTTTTTTCATTAAATCAGTGGCTTCTTCAAGTTCATTTAAAACAACATGACTTGTACATTCTTCTTTTTTCTTAGCACAGTCTTCGGTTACGCTGTTTAATCCATCAAAACTTTTAAATCTTGATTTTTTACAAACAAATGATCCTACTTTAGGAACAGAATAGATTACATTTTCATTGATTAAATCTGTTAATGCTTGACGTACTGTCATACGTGTAACACCAAAAAGTTCGCATAAAGTATGTTCACTTTCAATTTGTTCATTTTCATTATATTTTCCATCTTCAATATTTTGAATAATATATTCTTTTATCTTGACATATTGTGGTTTTCTTTTAACCATAACATCATCTCCTCGGCTTGTACTATATCATATAAAACTATGTTTTGAAAAGAAAAAGAAGCAAATTTTTATTTGCTTCTAAATTTCACTACCCTCAAATTGAGATTGATAAAGTGAGGCATAGAAACCACCTTTGTTCAACAATTCTTCATGATTACCAATTTCTACAATATCGCCATCTTTCATGACAATAATTGTATTAGCATCACGAATAGTTGATAGACGGTGTGCAATAACAAAGCTTGTACGTCCTTCCATTAATTTTTCCATACCTTTTTGAATAAGTACTTCTGTACGTGTATCGACCGAAGAAGTTGCTTCATCTAAAATAAGAATTTTAGGATCTTTTAAGAAGGCTCTAGCAATCGTTAGTAATTGTTTTTGTCCTTGTGAAATATTTGATGTTTCTTCATCAAGAACTGTATCATAACCATCTTCTAAAGTATTGACAAAATGATCTACATATGCCATTTCACAAGCATTTTTTACTTCTTCATCACTGGCATCTAATTTACCATACATCAAGTTTTCTTTAATTGTTCCATTAAAAAGCCATGTATCTTGTAAAACCATTCCAAATAAGCTTCTTAAATCATGTCTTGAAAAATCTTTAATATCATGACCATCAATCATAATTGAACCTTTATTTAATTCATAAAAACGCATCAATAATTTAACAATCGTTGTTTTTCCTGCTCCTGTTGGACCAACAATAGCGACTGTTTGTCCAGCATGAACATGCATATTGAAATCATGAATAATTGTTTTTTCTGGTAAATAACCAAAATTGACTTGATTGAAAGTAACTGAACCATGTAGTTTTTCAACTTCATCTGTTTCAATTTTAACTGTTTCAGGTTCTAATTCTTCTTCCTCTAAGAATTCAAAAACACGTTCAGCAGCGGCTGCTGTACTTTGTAACATATTCATTGTTTGCGCAAGTTGGGCAATTGGTTGATTGAATTGACGTACATATTGAATAAAGGCTTGAATATCACCAATCGTAATTGTATTACCACCAGCTAAAAAACCACCTAATAAACAAACACCTACATAACCTAAGTTTCCAACAAAGTTACTTAAAGGTTGCATTAAACCAGATAAAAATTGAGATTTCCATGCTGAATCATAAAGTGCATCATTATATTCATTAAATGTTTTGACAGAATCTTCTTCCCCATTAAAGGCTTTAACAACATCATGAGCACCGTACATTTCTTCAATATGACCATTGACATCTCCTAAGCTTTTTTGTTGTCTGCTAAAGTACTTTTGAGAATGTTTCATAACAAACATAATAAGTAACATCGAAAGTGGTAAAACAAGCACTGCAATCAAGGTCATCTTTACTGAAATGGTAAGCATCATAATAAAGATTCCTACAACTGTAACAGAAGATGTAATCACTTGTGATAAACTTTGATTGAGTGATTGGGCAATTGTATCAATATCATTTGTTACCCTACTTAAAGTATCTCCACTAGAATGTTTATCAAAATAACTCAAAGGCATTCTTGACATCTTCTTAGATAAAGAACTTCTTAAATCATAAGCAACTTTTTGTGAAATCGAAGATGTAATAAACCCTTGAATAAAACTAAAGAGTGCACTGACAAGATAGAAACCAACAAGAATCAAACAGATCATACCAATATAATCAAAATCAATTCCGCCTGTATTTGTTACTTTGGCCATAATTCCTTCAGATAATTTATCTGTTGCTTTTGCTAGAATCTTTGGTCCTACAATCGTAAATACTGTTGAACCAGCTGCAAAAATAATAACAACTGCTAATTTAAAATAATAAGGTTTTAAATAAACAAATAATTTCTTTAACGTTCCTTTGAAGTTTTTAGCTTTTTCACCATTGCCTCTCATTCCACGTCCCATTGGTCCACGAGGCCCTTGTCTTCTTCTTTCATTACTCATGACTTAGTTCCTCCTTAGATAATTGAGAATAGGCAATTTCTTGATAAACCTGACATGATTTCATTAATTCATCATGTGTCCCTTTACCAACAATTTGACCTTCATCTAACACGATAATTTGATCTGCATCCATAATAGAAGCAATACGTTGTCCTACTAATAAAACTGTACTTTTTGTCTTTTTAACAAGTTGATTTAATTCTTGACGAAGTTTAGCATCTGTTTTGAAATCAAGAGCTGAAAAACTATCATCAAAAATATAAATATCTGGATTTTTAGCTATTGCACGAGCAATCGCAAGTCTTTGTTTTTGACCACCAGAAACGTTTGTTCCACCTTGTGAAATTTCCATATCAAAACGTTCTTCTTTTTGATCAATAAACTCTTTTGCTTGCGCAACTCGAATCACTTCTTCTAATTCTTCATCAGTTGCCTCTGGTGCGCCATATTTTAAATTAGAACGAATTGTTCCAGAAAATAAGTTTCCTTTTTGAGGAACAAGTCCAATACGATCACGTAATTCATGTTGTGTCATATCACGAACATCAACCCCTGCAACCTTAATACTTCCTTCACTAACTTCATAAAAACGAGGTACTAAATTAATAAGTGTTGATTTTCCTGAACCAGTAGAGCCAATAAAAGCTGTTGTTTGTCCAGGTTTAGCAACAAAATCAATATCTTTTAAAACCGGTTCACTTGCCCCTGGATAAGCAAATGAAACATGATTAAATTCAACAAGTCCTTTTTTATCTTCGTCTAAAGCAACTGGATTTATTGGATCTTGAATTGTTGGTTTTGTTTCAATGATTTCATAAACACGATTAGCAGCAACACTAGCTCGAGGTAACATAATAGCAATCATTGCAATCATTAAAAAGGCCATAATAATTTGCATTGCATATTGCATAAAGGCCATCATTTGCCCAATTGCTAGATTACCTAAATCGATTTGTTTAGAACCATAATAAACAATCACTAAAGTAACCACATTAAAAATAAACATCATAATCGGCATAATAGAAGCCATTGATCTATTAACAAATAAGTTTAAATTTGTAACATCTTTGTTGGCTTTATCAAAACGATCTTCACTATGTTTTTCATTACCAAAAGCACGGATAACAAGCATTCCTGATAAATTTTCACGCATTGTGAGATTTAAACGGTCAATTAAATTTTGAATAATTTTGAATTTTGGCATAACAACTGCAAAAGCAACAGCCATCACACCAAAAATAACAAGAATAACAACTGCAATGATCCATGTCATTGATGGTGATTCTTTTAAGACCTTAATTAAAGCCCCAATACCAATAATTGGTGCAAAACATACAATACGTAAAAGCATCATTGTCACCATTTGTACTTGAGTAATATCATTTGTTGTACGTGTAATAAGTGACGCTGTTGAAAAATGATTAAATTCTTCATTAGAAAAACTTTCTACTTTTTCAAAAACATCTTTTCTTAAAGTACGTGCCACACCAGCAGCAACTTTTGTCGCAAAGAAAGCAACTGAAATAGCAGCAATTGTTCCAAGTAAAGCAATTCCTAACATCTTTAAACCTGTTTTTAAAATATAATCAGTTTGAACTTTATCAATGTCAGCACCTAATTTTTTATATTCAGCTTTAACACCATTACCAGCTGCAATTTTTAAAGTACTTTCACCCATTGTATCCATTCTTGTATCAATATCTTCAAACATTTTTGATTTTTGACTTTCATCCATAAAAGAAATCACATCATAAACACTCATATTTGGTGGTAATTGACCAAATTTTTCTTGATACTCTTTACTAGAAGTATCCATACTATCAAGTGAAGTAATAATTAACATAGGTTTCATTAAAATATCTTCTAATTCACTTTCTTCATCACTTGATAAATCTTTCAATTGATAAATTGTTTTCCCTTTAGCCTTAGGAAATGTATCAACGATATCTTGATTGGCCTTACTAACTTTTTTATAATCTTTTTTTACTGTTTTTTGATCTTTTTGATCAACAAACAATAATAAATGTTGATAAGTTTCTTCCGTTAAAACTTCTGAAACAGGTGAAGCAAATCCCCCTGCTTGAATCCCCACCGAAACAATATCACTCATATAATCTGGTAAAATTAATTCTGTTTGTGCTTGTACAAACAATAAACAAATACAAGCAAGAATTAAATACCAGAATTTCTTTAAATATCCTTTAATCTTGAACATCTAACTCCTCCTTCATTAAATGAATATTTTTTTCAAAGATTTGACAATACGTTTTCATTCTATCTAAATCTTCTTTATTTATTCCATCAAACAAACGTGTTGTAAACATTTTCATACCATCTTTACAACTTTCAATTTCTTTATTTCCTTTTTCCGTAATATGCAAAGTAACATTTCTTTTATCTTGTCTACTTACAACTTTTTCAATAAAACCAGCCTTTTCTAAACGTTGTAATCTTACCGATAACGTAGCTGGTGTGATTTTCAAACGTTCTGCAAGAATTTTTTGATTAGGATGATCAAAATGATCAATTAGTCCTAATAAATAACATTGATCAGCTGATAATCCTTCAATACTACTTTTTTTACTTGTAAGTTCGTGAATATTTTTATGAAGAGATTTAAATTGTAGAAAAATCTCTTTAATATCCTCAAATTCCAACGGATCCATAGGACACCTCCCTTATATTAGTTAGTATACTAAATATTATAATTAGTGCACTAACTAATGTCAATATATTTAGTACACTAATTAATTTATAATATCTTTCTATTTTTTAATCGATATGTAATTATACTAATTAGAAGTGTTACAAAAGTTACAACAAAAAACTTATAAAACGTATTATTAAAAACAACAAAATTACATATGATTGCTAAAACAATAGGATGTGTCATATAAATATACATAGAAATTTTTCCTAATAATTCTGTATTAAATGAAATTCTAAATTTTTTTAAACATTCTATAAATAATAAAGGTGCACAAAAAATAAGTGAAATATAACAATTCGCATCCTTAGGTGACATTGATTGTAAAAAATATGATTCAAAAAACAACATTATAAAACTTACAATTAACATATAAATATTGCATCTATCTTGTCTATTTGTTTCATATATCTTCATACCGATAGAAACAAATAACAATGATTCCCCTAGCCCAGCTTGAGGCCAAGTCCATATTTGTGTATGTATTAAACTTAATTTTTGTAGATTTGTTCCTAAAAACAAACTGCTGTAGCTATCATTTGTCATTGCTACAAAATATAGAAGTAACCCAACAACTATACATATACTCATTTTATTTCTTTTCCATAAAGGTGTTACAACCACGTATGTAAGCAATAAAGATGTAATATACCAATAAGCACCTGTAATTCCTACGCTTAAGCACCTGAACAAAAGCAAAAATAAATTATTATACATTGGATAAACAAAATATCCCATAACAATGAATTCCACACCTTCATATATCAATAATAATTTAATCAATTTTAAAATGTAGTTTCTTACTGGTTTATTAGATTCTACTTTTTTAGCGTAATAGTATCCCGACGAAACGAAGAAAAACGGAACAGCAACTCTTGCTAACCCCATTGTAAAACCCACATAGAGATCTTTTTGAAAATCCTTGAATAGCTGACAATGAATAGTGATAACAAAGATCGATAGTAAAAATTTCATAAAATCTAACAATTGATTTCTTTTTCTCATAATACCTCTCCTTTTTAAACAACATGTGTTGTTTTATATCTACTTTCATTGTACAATTTCTATATACCATTTACGACCACCATTTAAAAAAATACTGTTGCTTAAACAACAGTAACTTTTTATGTGTTGTCTTATTTTATAATCTACATAAGGAGGCTTACTGATGGCTAAAGATCGTCGTTACCAAAAAACAAAAAATGCAATCTACAAAACTTTTGTAAAATTATTAACTGAAAAAGAATTAAACAAAATTTCTGTAAAAGAAATAACTGATTTAGCTAATATTAATAGAGCAACATTTTATAGTCATTATAAAGATATTTATGATTTATATGACGCATATGAAAAAGATATTTTTAATGGTCTCATCGATTTATTAAATAAAGATATTGATTACATAGAAATCTACGACCTACTTCTCAATTGTATTATTGATAATAAACAGTTATGTGAAATGATTTTTTCAAGAAAAAATTCCTTATTTTATAAATTGCAAGAATTTTTTATTAACGAATATCAAACAACTTGGTCTAAAAAATATCATTTATCTCAAATTTCATTAGAGATAGAATACTTATCAAGATACTGTGTACAAGGGGCTTTTTCTATGATTGATTACTGGATTAAAACTAATTTTTCATACCCTATTGACCAACTAAAAGAAATGATTTCAGAGTTAGAAGAATCAATCATTCATTATTCATTAAAAAAAGGACATTAACTTCTAGTTTGTCCTTTTCCATAAATCATATATTTTGTAGATGTAATTTCCTGTAAACCAAGTGGTCCTCTGGCATGAAGCTTTTGTGTAGAAATACCAACTTCTGCACCAAAACCAAACTCTCCTCCATCACTAAAACGTGTAGAAGCATTATGATAAACACAAGCCGAATCTAAAGACTCCATGAAATATTTTGCTGTTTCTTTATTTTCGGTAATAATCGATTCTGAATGTTTTGTTGAATAGTTATAAATATGTTCAATTGCTTCTTCAATATCATCTACAACTTTTATATTACAAATATAATCATCATATTCTGTAGCATAATTTTTTTCAGTAGCTTCTAGACAATCTATGATTTTTCTTGTTTTTTCATCACCATAGATTTGTACATTTTTAAATATTTCTTGAAGTTTTGGTAAGAATTCTGGTGCTACTTTTTGATGAACAAGAATCGTTTCAATTGCATTACATACAGATGGTCTTTGAATTTTTGCGTTTTTTGCGATTTCTAAAGCCATATCAAGATTGGCTTCTTGATCAACATAAAGATGACAAATTCCTGCTCCTGTTTCAATTACTGGAACAGTTGCATTTTTAACAACATATTGAATAAGCCCTGCACTTCCACGAGGAATAATGACATCTACATAATCATGGGCTTGAATTAAATCTAAAGTTTCTTCATGTTTTTTTGTTTCAATAAGAGTAACTGTATGTGCTGGTAAAACATCTTGAATGGCCTCATTTATAATTTGAACTAAGATGCGATTTGAATGAATTGCTTCTTTACCGCCTTTTAAAACACAAACATTATTGGTTTTAATACATAAACTGGCAATATCTACTGTTACATTAGGTCTTGATTCATAAATTACACCAATCACTCCTAAAGGAATTCTAATTTGTTGAATCACTAAACCATTGGGTCTTTTAATTTCTCTTACAAGCGTTCCAATCGGATCTTGTAAATCAATTACTTTTAAAATATCTTTTGCCATCGCTTCAATACGTTCTTTATTTAATAATAAACGATCAACCATTGATTCTTTAATACCATTATTTTTAGCTTCTGCAATATCTTTTTGATTTTCTTGAATAATCAATTCACTTTTTTGAATTAATGCCTCAGAAATATTTTTTAAAGCTTTATTTTTTACCTCTGGTTTAACATTTTGCATAAAACGGCATGCTTTTTTAGCTTCTTTAAGTTGTTCCTTAATCATAATTTCACCCCTTATTAATGACTAGATTATCTGCATGAATGACTTCATCATAATCTTTATAATGTAAAATACTTTCTATTTCATTACTATGATGATCTTTAATCAATTTTAACTCATCACTTGAATAATTCGTAATACCTCTTGCTATTAACTGTCCTTTAAAAGAAAGAACATCAATGACACTACCTTGCATAAATGAACCTTCAACTTCTTTGATTCCTTTAGGTAGTAAACTTGTATGTGTTTTTAAAGCCTCACATGCACCATCATCAACAATGACCTTTCCTTTAGGAGAACTTCGATACATGATCCAATGATCTCTAGCACTTAAAGTACGACCAGCTTTTCCACTAAAATACGTTCCAATTTGTTTTCCTTCTAATAAATCAATAAGAGCTGTTTCATTGTTGCCATTAACAATGGCCATATCTCCTCCATAATCATTAACGATTTTTGCAGCACGCAATTTTGTTACCATCCCACCTGTACCAAATTGACTACTTGAATCTTTCGCAAAGTTCATAATTTTATCATCCACAAGTTCAATATCACTTAATAATTGAGCATCAGGATTAGTATGTGGATTATCATTATAAAGTCCATCAATATCTGAAACTAAAACAAGTAATTGTGCATCCACAATAGGTAATAGTAAGGCAGATAATGTATCATTATCTCCTACTTTGATTTCATCTACCGCTAATGTATCATTTTCATTAATAATAGGAATCACATCATAATCTAAAATAGAAGATAAAGCATAACTTAAATTCATCAAACGTTTACGATGATCAAAATCATCATGATTTAATAATATTTGAGCACATTTTAAATGAAACAAAGAAAATAAATCTTCATAGATTTGCATTAAATGTGCTTGTCCAATCGCCGCAAGTGCTTGTTTTTTAGAAATTTCTTTTGGCTTTTCTTTTAAATTTAAAACACCCATTCCTGAAGAAATAGCTCCTGATGAAACAAGTGTCACTTTTAGACCTTTTCTTTTTAAAACTGCTATTTGTTGGATAAGTTTTAAAATTCTTTCTTTATCCAATTGTCCATCTTCGTTACATAAAGAAGTAGAACCTATTTTTATAATAACATGTTTGACATGTTCTAGATTTCTCATATTTACACCTACTTTTCATTTTTCCTTATTATACAGAAAAGATAAGCGATTGACAACAAATGAATACATCTGATATTTTTTTATATGAATTATAATTTTTTATTATTATCTTTCATATCTTTAGATAAATGATAAAATAATACATATTATTAAGGGGGAAAAATTAAAATGAATCTCATCATTCCAGAAAAATATGATC
The DNA here is from genome assembly GCA_900544435.1 of uncultured Erysipelotrichaceae bacterium. Taxonomy (GTDB): domain Bacteria; phylum Bacillota_I; class Bacilli_A; order Erysipelotrichales; family Coprobacillaceae; genus Faecalibacillus. The sequence goes on from UQVG01000011.1 coordinate 12,080, forward strand.
CTGTGTTATCTTTAAGACAAACACAAGAAGCAATTAAATACATTCGAGATACATTTCAAAAAGAATTTGGAAGAGCTTTAATGTTAGAAAGAATTTCAGCACCTCTTTTTGTTCAAAAAAGCAGTGGTTTAAATGATAACTTAAATGGTGTTGAAAAACCTGTTTCATTCCAAATTGATTGTTTTGAAAATGATGATATCGAAGTTGTTCATTCTCTTGCTAAATGGAAAAGAATGGCACTTAAAAAATATGGTTTTGGTGTTCGTGAAGGACTTTATACAAATATGAATGCCATCAGAAAAGATGAAGAAGTTGATAACTTACATTCTTATTATGTAGATCAATGGGATTGGGAACGAGTTATTGAAAAAGAAGATCGTAATATTACAACATTAAAAAATCATGTTAACAAAATATTCAAAGTTATTAAACATATGGAACATGAAGTTTGGTATAAATATCCTCATGTTGTGAACCGTTTACCTGATCGTGTACATTTTATTACTGCACAAGAATTAGAAAATCAATATCCTGATTTATCATCTAAAGAAAGAGAAAATAAAGCATGTAAAGAACTTGGATGTGTCTTTGTTATGCAAATTGGTGATATTTTACAAAGCGGTCAAAAACATGACGGACGTGCACCAGATTATGATGATTGGAAATTAAATGGTGACTTATTATTTTGGTATGAACCATTACAATGTGCATTAGAAATTTCATCTATGGGAATCCGTGTTGATGAAAATTCTTTAGTTGAACAATTAAAGAAAGAAAACTGTGAAGATCGTTTAAATCTTCCATATCATCAAGCCATTATCAATAAAGAATTACCTTACACTATCGGTGGTGGTATTGGTCAATCAAGACTTTGCATGTTACTTTTAAATCGTGCTCATATCGGTGAAGTACAAGCAAGTATTTGGCCTCAAGAAATGATTGATGAATGTGAAAAAAATAATATTCATTTATTATAAAAAGTCTATTCAAACGATAGACTTTTTGTTTACTGAAAAGAGTTATCTTTAGTGGATAACTCTTTTAATGTCATATATTCCTTGAATACGTTCAAGATTAGCAATTGCACGATTTAAATGTTCAGCATCATCAACACCAATCTTTAATTTAATTAAAGCTCTACCATCATCTGATGCATCTGCATGAATATTTAAAATATTGATTTTCATTTGTCCTAAAACCGTAATAATATCATTTAATAAATTTGTACGATCTAAGCCATCAATTTGTAAATCAGCATCAAATTTCAAATTAGAAAGTGATGCAAAATCCCAATAAACATCAATTAAACGGCTTTGAATTTCTTTTTGTTTAATATTTGGACAATCCACACGATGAACTTTGATTCCTTGTCCTTGAGAAACATAACCAGTAATTTGATCTCCAGGAATTGGATTACAACATTTAGAAAGTTGAATCTTTAATCCTGAAACACCTTTAACAACAACTCCATTATTAGATGTTGTCTTTTCTAATTTTTCTCTTTGTTCATTATTTCTTTGTAAGATTTTAGATAAGTTATCAAAGAAACCTGTTTTCTTTGGATTTACTTTTTCTAAAAGTGTTGCTACTGAAAGATTTTTCTTTCCAATAAAATAGAAAATATCATCTAAACTTCTTGCTCCAAAAGCTCCTAAATACGTTTTATAAGTTTCTGGATCCAAAAATTTCTTTTCATCAAGTCCACGTTTTTTGATTTCATCTTTTAAGATTTTTTTACCATCTTCAATTGTATCTTTTTTCGTTTCTGCTTCTTTTTTTGCTAAGAATGTACGAATTTTATTACGTGCCCCTGCTGTTCTTACAAATTTCAACCAATCTTCACTTGGTCCAGCAGATTGTTTGTTGGTTTTAATTTCACAAACATCACCTGTATTTAATTTTGTATCAATAGGTACCATGACATTATTAACAATAGCCCCAACAGTATGATGTCCTACTTCTGTATGAATACGGTAAGCAAAATCAACTGGTGTTGATCCATTAGGAAGTTCAACAATCTTTCCTTGTGGTGTTAAAACATAAACATTCGCTTCAAAGATATCACGAGAAATTGAGTCATAATATTCTTTGGCATCGCCATCTTTGATATCATCTGACAAAGAAATAAATTCTCGTAACCATTGAAGTTTTTCTCCAATTTCTTTTTGTTCCGCTTTGGCAGAATAACCTTTGCCTTCTTTATAACGCCAATGAGCAGCAACCCCAAGTTCAGCAAGCTCATCCATTTCTTCAGTACGAATTTGGATTTCAAAAGTATTTCCATCTTCGCCAATAACAGAAGTATGAAGTGATTGATACATATTTGGTTTAGGCATAGCAATATAATCTTTAAAACGTCCTGGAATTGGACGATAATGATCATGAATCAATCCTAAAACACTATAACAATCAAGTTTATTTTGTAAAATAATACGGAGTGCATAAAGATCATAAAGTTCATCAAAACGTTTATGTTTTTTAAACATTTTCTTATAAATACTATAAATAGATTTCGCACGACCTAAAATACGATATTGATAATGATTTTCCTTTAATAAATTTTCAACTTCTTCCATCATCTTCGCCACAGATTCTTTACGTTCATCTTGTTTTGTTTGAAGAAGTCGCGCAATATCATGATAAGCAATTGGATCTAAATAAGATAATGAAAGATCTTCCAACTCTGTTTTAATATCACTTAGCCCTAAACGGTGAGCAATTGGTGTATAAACTTCTAAAGTTTCTTGAGAAATACGTTTTTGTTTTTCTGGGGGCATAAATTGTAATGTACGCATATTATGCAAACGATCGGCAAATTTAATTAAGATAACACGTATATCTTTAGCCATTGCGATATAGATTTTACGATGATTTTCAGCATAAACATCTGCTTCATCTTTAAATGGCATTTTAGAAATTTTAGTAACACCTTCAACAAGGGTCGTTACTTCTTCTCCAAATTCTTTGATCATTTCTTCACGCGATACATTGCAATCTTCCATGACATCATGTAAAAGACCAGCTGTAATTGTAAGTGGTCCTGTTTGTAATGTTGATAAAATATAAGCAACCCAAATCAAATGAATCGTATAAGGTTCTCCACTTTTTCGTTTTTGTCCTTCGTGTTTAACCATGATGTAATCATAAGCTTTTTTAATAAGCTTCATATCATCTTCATTGGTAATATAGCGTCTACATGATTCATAGACATCTTCTATAGTGACTTTATCTCCAGCTTTTTTAAACTCTTTCATATTATAACCCCCTCATATGATAAAAGAGAGTTTCCTCTCTTTTATTTAATAAGTTAATACTGAATAGACATTATAGTCTTTTAATTTTTCTCTACCTTTTAAAGCTTCTAGCTCAATTAAAAAGGCAATTCCTACAACTTTTCCACCAAGTTGTTCAACAAGTTGAATAGTTGCTTCAACTGTCCCACCTGTAGCAAGTAAATCATCAATAATAACAACATTTTCACCAGGTTTGATACTATCAGCATGAATATGAACTTCATTTTTTCCATATTCTAAATCATAACTTGCTGAAACTGTTTCTCTTGGTAATTTTCCTGGTTTTCTAACAGGTACAAAACCTGCATTTACTTTGTAAGCAACAGGACATCCAAATAAAAATCCTCTTGCTTCAGGACCAGCAACAACATCTACTTGAACTCCAAGTCCATCGATCCATTTAGCGAATGTGTCAATTGATTCTTTATAAGCTTCTTTATCTTTTAATAAAGGTGTTACATCTCTAAAGATAATTCCTTCTTCAGGGAAATCTTTAATATCTTCAATATATTTTTTAAAGTCCATTTTATGTACTCCTCCTATTTCTATTATATCAAACTTTTTTTATCAAGGAAACTATTTCATATCTTCAATAATCATATTTATTGACTCTGTATTTAGATATTTATTAATTTTTAAAGTTCCTATTAAAGAAATTGTCTTTTTTTGTTGTAATTGCTCAATTTCTTTCGAACAATTAAAATAAAGTGCTTGTAAATTACCTTTATTTAAAGAAATGTCAAAGCGCAAATGTTTTCCATCAGATAATACACGACTTGTAAAATTAGTAATATCTTTTAAAACAAATTTCATTTCTTCATTACATTGACCATATGGCTCTAACAATTCTAATTCTTTAACAGCCGGTAAAGTAAGTTCATTTAATTCAATTTGAATTCCTTCAAGAACTTTTTCATTAGAAAAAGTATGTGATGTTAAATAGCTATGGAGTGCTTCTTTCAATGTTAAAACTTCATCTTTGGCTACTTGAAAGCCACCCGCTAAAGCATGTCCTCCATATTGAACAAAATAGTCTTTTAAATCATCAAATATTTGATTTAATGGAATACTTTCAATACTTCTAGCACTTCCTCGATAAACTTCGTTTTTTTCATCATATTTCATAACAAAACTTGGCTTTTGAAATTCGTGTGTGTATTTACCTGCAATTAAACCAACAATTCCTTCGTGAACTTCTTGATTATAACTGTATAAAAACTCTTCTTGTGGATTGTTTTCTAAAATATTTTTATATTGTTCATTTGTAAGTGATTGTCTTCTACTATTGATTTTCTTAGCGTATTGAGAAATTTGAATCGCAAATTTTTGATCAACATCTTTTAAAAAATATTTAACTAAATGATTAGGATTCACAAGTTCTGGTAATCTTCCAAATGAATTGATTTTTGGAGCAATATTAAACCCTAAGGTTGTTGTATTATATTTTTGATTTTCACCAATAAGCAGTTCTAATTGTAAATATTTTTCTTGATTCATAAATTGAAGGCCTCGTAAAACGAGTGATTTATTTTCATCAACTAAAGGCATCATATCTGAAATTGTAGTAATAGCTGCTAAAGAAAACAAATATTTATCATGTTTTCCTAGCAAACTACTGGCTAGTTTATAAGCTAAAAAACCACCACATATTTCTTTAAACGGATAATCTGGCGACATTTTTGTATGAATGATAGCACAGGCATCAGGCAATTCATCAAAGTCATGATGATCAATAACAATAACATCAATACCAAGTTCATTAGCTAAATCAATAGCTTCATAAGCTTTAATACCATTATCTACTGTAATCAACAATGAATACCCTTTTTCATACATTTGTTGAACTCTTTCTTTATTTAGTCCATAACCATCTTCAAAGCGATTAGGAATATGATACCCAACTTTTTTCCCTAATTCTAAAAAAGCTTGAACAAGAATGGCTGTTGACAAGATCCCATCACAATCATAATCACCATAAATACATATTTTTTCATCATTTTCTAAAGCTTCTTGTATACGGTCTAAAACTAAATCCGCATCTAAAAACAATGAAAAATCATGATAAATCAATCTTTTCGAAGTATGTCCTTGAACATCTTGTTCATTATATTCTCTTTGTGCAAAAATCTTTGCAAGTAAAGAATGTATTGAATACTTTTGCATATATTCATTATAGTTATGTATTTCTTTTATATCCCAGTTCATATTATCTCCTTAAATAAAAAATAGTTGTTACCAACTATTTTGAAATGAATTCTTGAAATGCTGCTAAATCAAGTGTACTTGCTTCTTTAACTGCTTGTATACTTAAATAATCAAAAATTTCCGAAAATTGTAAATTCATTACATCATCAATAA
>UQVG01000012.1 GCA_900544435.1 uncultured Erysipelotrichaceae bacterium
TGATTATTGATGAAAACAAAAAAAGGAAATCATCTAAGAGTTTCCTTTTAATATCTTATTTATAAATATTGTAAAAATTTATAAAATAAAATTCATTTCCCAGGAAATATGAAATATTTTGTTCTATTTATAAAAAACCTCATGTAAATATAATCCTTGTGGTTTTGCCTTAAATAAACATTTCTTTTTCCCTTTACTTCTTAATAACTCTTCTAAGAATTCTTTAGTTATTCGATGAGCTCCTACTTGAATAAGACCACCTACTAAGTGTCTTACCATATATCTTCTAAAACCGTTACCTATAAGTTTAAAAGTAACAATTCCTTGATTATTCTCAATTTCAATTTTATAAAGTGTCCTAATTGTATTACCATATTGATCAACTGCACAAAATGAAGCAAAGTCATGTTCCCCAATAAAAATTTGTGCTGCATCTCTCATTGCATCTATATCTAATTCTCTTCCATATTGATAGATATAATTTGTTTCAAAAGGAGAGTAATCATTCATACTTAAAAGATAATGATATTCTTTTTTTACTGCAGAATAACGACTATGAAAATTTTCATCGACTAAAGAACTATCTATAATATAAATATCATTTGGTAAAAAATGATTAATGGCTCTTTTCCATTGCTTTTCTGGCATGTCTCTTAAAGTGTCAAAATGAAAGACTTGTCTTCTTCCATGAACTTTAGCATCAGTTCTCCCACTTGCATGAATGATAATATTTTCATCTTTACATATATTTTTAATAGCTTTTTGAATTTCACCTTGTACTGTTCTAAATTGATTTTGAACCTGAAATCCATGGAATTTACTTCCATCATAACTTACAATACATTTTATTCTATTCATTACATAAAACTCATTATAATCACTCCACAACAAACAAATAATGTTATTAACATAGCAATTGTATCTAATTGTGCCCATGTCAAAACTTTATATTTAGTTCGTGTTGCTTCTGGATTATAATTTCTACTTTCCATAGCATTAGCAAGTTCTTCTGCTCTTTGAAAAGCAGAAATAAATAAAGGAATAATTAAAGAAATAATTGATTTAATTTTTTCCATAAAACTTCCTTCGTTAAAATCAGCTCCTCGACTTGCTTGAGCTTTCATAATTCTTTTAGCTTCTTCTAATAAATCAGGGATAAACCTTAACGCAATTGAAATCATCATTGCTAATTCATGAACAGGAAAATGAAATCTTTTCAAAGGATTTAATAAACTTTCAATAGCAAGTGTCAATTCTAGCGGTTTCGTTGTAGATGTCATTAAAGTTGTTAAAGTAATAATTAATACAAGTCTTATAAAAATATAAGCTGTTTGTAATAAAGCCCCTGAATAAATACTTATATTTCCTATTTTTACAATAACATCTCCTGTTTTCATTAAAAAGATGTTAAAAATCATCAAAAACAGCATCATAAAAAGCATTGGTTTAATTGCTTTTAAAATATGTGATAGCTTAATTTTAGAAAATAATGAACATATTAAAACATAAATTGCTAGAATTCCATATCCAACAAAACCTGCATCAAAGAAAACAGATATTAAAAATATGAATACTGCGCATATTTTTAATCTTGGATCTAAACGATGAATAAGAGAATTTCCTGGAATATATTTACCAAAAGTCATATTATCCATGAAGTTCACCTCCTATTGCTTCTACTAAATCATTAATGTTATTAATAGAGGTATCAATATGATATCCGTTTTGATTTAATTGAATGATCAAATTTGTGATTAATGGTAAATCAATTCCTAAATTTAACAAATAATCACTATCTAAAAATACATCCTTCACTTTTCCTGATTTTTCAACTTGTCCATCACTCATGACAACAACATTCTCACAATATTCTAGAACATGATTCATGTCATGAGTTACTAAAATAACTGTTTTTCCCATTTCATGAATTTTTTTAAATAAATCCATCATTTCTCTAATACCAGAAGGATCTAATCCTGCTGTTGGCTCATCTAAAACAAGAATATCTGGATCCATAGCAAGAATACCAGCAATTGCTACTCTACGTTTTTGACCACCTGATAAATCAAATGGAGATTTAGTTAAATACGACTGATCTAATCCTACCATTTCTAGTGATTTTTTAGCAATTTCTTTTGCTTTATTTTCTTCTATTCCAAAATTCATTGGACCAAACATAATATCTCTTTCAATTGTTTCTTCAAAAAGTTGATATTCTGGAAATTGAAAAACTAATCCAGATTTTTTTCTTAAATTTTTTAAATTTTGAGGTTTATCATTATATGAAATAATATAATCATCTATTTTTATTTCACCACTTGTAGGTAATAACAAAGCATTTATATGTTGTATAAGTGTTGACTTTCCACTACCAGTTTGACCTATAATGGCTGTAAATGAACCCTGTTCTATTTTTAAATTCACATTTTTTAGTGCGTAATATTCGAAAGGTGTATTATATCCATAAATATGTTCTAAATTTTTGCAAGTAATTGACATAATTGTTTCTCCAATTCTTCAATGTCTAATGTATCTTCAATTTGATACCCTTTTTCTTTTAATTTTCTTGCGATTTTTAATGAAAAAGGAATATCCAATTTTAATTCTTTTAATAATTTTTCATTTGATAATATTTTTTGAGGTTTATCACAATCAACAATTTCTCCTTTATTTAAAAGAATAACTCGGTCCGCATTTTTTGCTTCTTCAATATCATGAGTAATTGAAATGATTGTCATATTATTTTGCTTTTTTAATTCCCTTACTAATTCATTTATTTCTTTTCTACCTCGTGGATCTAACATACTTGTTGCTTCATCTAAAATAATGATTGATGGATTCATTGCTAAAATTCCTGCAATAGCAACCCTTTGTTTTTGACCACCAGATAATTTAGTTGGTTCATGATCTAAAAAATTTTCCATTCTTACTACCTTAGAATATTTATCAATAAGCTCATCCATTTTTTCTCTTGGAACACAAATATTTTCTAATCCAAATGCAATATCATCTCGCACAGTAGCTCCTATAAATTGATTATCTGGATTTTGAAAAACAATTCCTATTTTTTCTCTGACTTTGTATAAATTTTCTAAATTCAATTGATAATCATCAACAATAATTTCTCCAGATTTTTTTTCTAATAATCCAATAAGTAACTTAGCAATCGTACTTTTACCACTTCCATTATGTCCTAAAATAGCAACATATTCACCTTTATGAATTTGAAAAGAAATATCATGAATTGTTTTTAGCCCTGGTTCATATTCAAAACATAAATTTTTAACTTTTATTATATCTTCCATTGTCTTCTCCTCATGAATGTGTTTAGTTCATTCTATAATTTATAAAGAAACAAGTCAAATAAAAAAAGGACTGAATCTCTTCAGTCCCACATCATTATTTAGTTAATGATAAGATTGCCATTGGTGCATTATCACCTTTACGGTTATAAGTTTTTAAGATAGTAGTATATCCACCATTAACATCTTTAAATTTAGGTGCAACGTCATCAAATAAGATTTGTACAGCTGTTTTTCCAGTTGCTTCATCAACAACTTTGTGCATATCAGCAGCAGCTTGTCTTCTTGCATGTAAGTCTCCACGTTTACCTAAAGTAATTAATTCATCAACAACACTACGAACTTCTTTAGCTCTTGTTACAGTTGTTTCAACTTTTCCGTTTACAATAACTTCAGTAGCTAAACTACGTAACATAGATTTTCTAATATCTGAAGTGCGTCCTAATTTTCTATTTTTAGCCATGAGATTAACGCTCCTTTTCGAGTATTCTGAATTAATCGATAGGTTTAAATCCTAAACCTAATTCGATTAATTTTTCTTTAACTTCTTTTAATGATTTTTTACCTAAGTTTCTTACTTTAATCATATCATCTTCTGATTTAGAAGCAAGATCTTGAACTGTTTGAATACCAGCTCTCTTTAAACAGTTGTATGAACGAACAGATAAATCTAATTCTTCGATTGTCATATCTAATACTTTATTTGTTGTATCATTTTGAGTTTCAGACATAACTTCCATGTTTTTAGCCATATCAGTCAATTCAACAAACATATTTAAATGTTCAACTAAAATTTTTGCTGCTAATGAAATAGCTTCAAATGGTTTTAGTGAACCATTAGTTTCAACTTCTAATACTAATTGATCATACTTAGCACTTTCTCCAACACGAGTTGGTTCTACAGAGTAAGCAACTTTTTCAATTGGTGAATAGATTGAATCTGTTGGAATAACACCAAGAGTGTTGATATTTACTTTATTTTGATCAGCAGACACATATCCACGATCTTTTTTAGCAAATAATTCCATATATAAGTGACCACCTTCTGCAACATGTGCAATTACCATGTCATTAGAAATCATTTTGACTTCAGCAGGACATTGAATATCAGCACCTGTTACAGTAGCAGGACCTTTTACATCAATAATCATTGTAGCAGTGTCTTCACTGTCTACATCAAAAACTAATTTCTTAATATTTAAAATCATTGCTGTGACATCTTCAACGACACCATCAATTGCAGAAAATTCATGAATTGCTCCTTGAACTTTGATTGCATAAACAGCAGAACCTGGTAAAGAAGAAAGTAAAACTCTTCTTAAGGCATTACCTAAAGTAGTTCCGAATCCTCTTTCTAATGGTTCAATGACAAATTTTGCATAATTTTCTGTTTCGTCATAATGATCAATATTAAAGTTTGCTTTTTCGAATTTATGCATATGTTCCCTCCTCTATAGGAATGTTTTGTATTCTAATTTACTACAATAATACTATCCACGAGGACGTTTTGGTGGACGACAACCGTTATGTGGAATTGGTGTTACATCATTAATTGAAGTAACTTCTAATCCAGCAGCTTGTAAAGCTCTAACTGCTGCTTCACGTCCTGGTCCTGGACCTTTTACATTTACATCTACAGTTTTTACTCCATGTTCCATAGAAGCTTTAGCTGCAGCTTCTGATGCCATTTGTGCAGCAAATGGTGTTGATTTTCTTGATCCTTTGAAACCTAAAGCTCCAGCACTTGACCAAGTTAATACGTTACCATGTTCATCAGTAATTGTTACAATAGTATTATTGAAAGTAGAATGAACGTGTGCAACACCTTTTGCAATATTTTTTCTTACACGTTTTTTACCACGTGTTTGTTTTACTCTAGCCATTTCCTTTCAACCTCCTATTATTTTTTCTTTCCTGCGATTGGTCTAGCTTTACCCTTACGAGTTCTAGCATTAGTTTTAGTTTTTTGACCACGAACAGGAAGTCCTTTACGGTGACGCATACCTCTGTAGCTTCCGATTTCCATTAAACGTTTGATGTTTAATTGAACTTCTCTACGTAAGTCACCTTCAACTTTAATTTTTTCAACTTCTTTTCTGATTTTTGTAACTTCTTCTTCAGTTAAATCTTTAACTCTTACATCTTCACTGATACCAGCAGCTTTTAAGATTTCTTTAGCTGTAGATTTACCGATACCATATACATAAGTTAATGAGATAACAACACGCTTATCACGTGGGATATCTACACCTGCAATACGAGCCATTTTATTTCCTCCTAAATACTAACCTTGTCTTTGTTTATGTTTTGGGTTTTCGCAAATAATCATTACGCGCCCTTTTCTTTTAATTACTCTGCATTTATCACACATTGGTTTTACAGATGGTCTTACCTTCATCCTGTCTACCTCCTTTTGGAAGATTTTTTATTTATGTCTAAATGTAATTCGCCCACGTGTTAAATCATATGGAGATATTTCAACGGTAACTCTATCCCCCGGTAAAATGCGAATGTAGTGCATACGGATTTTACCAGAAACGTGAGCAAGAATTTCCACTCCATTTTCTAAAGCTACTTTAAACATTGCATTTGGTAATGTTTCTAAAACTGTAGCTTCTACTTCAATAACGTCATCTTTTTTTGCCATCGTTCTTCAACTCCTTTTATTAAAGTTTTGTAAGAATTCTATAACCGCCATCAGTAATGACGATTGTATGTTCATAATGAGCAGCTAATGAATGATCTTTTGTAATAACAGTCCATCCATCATCAAGAGTAACTGTTTCTTTAGCTCCTAAGTGTGCCATTGGCTCAATAGCCAAACACATTCCTTTTTTAAGTCTAGGACCTCTTCCAGGCGCACCATAATTAGGAACTGCAGGATCTTCATGAACATTAGTACCAATTCCATGCCCTGTATAATCACGTGGAGTTGTACAATTGTTCTTTGTAAGATATTCTTCAATTGCATGTGAAATATCTGAAAGTCTAACTCCTGGTTTAACTTGTTCTAATCCAGCGTACAAAGCATTTTCACAAACAGTCATAAGTCTTTTTGTTTCACTGCTTACATTTCCTACTGCATAAGTCCAAGCACTGTCACCATGATATCCTTTGTAACATGCCCCAACATCAACTGAAATAACATCTCCATCTTTTAGCTTTCTATTACTAGGTATTCCATGCACTACAACTTCATTAATCGAAGTACATACACTATTTGGAAAACCATAAAGATGTAGAAAGGAAGGTGTTGCACCATGTTCCCTAATTATTTTATCACAAATTTGGTCAATTTCGTTAGTAGTTATTCCTGGTACAATAACTTCTTTCAATTTTTCATGAACTAAAGCAACAATTCTACCAGCTTCAGTCATTAATTCAATTTCTCTCTCATCTTTAGTAATTATCATTAATAAACCTCCAGGCTTTCATCGATATCTTAAAGACGTTAATTATAACTTCTTAACTTTGATAACTGCTTCTTCAAAATTAATTTATTTCTTTAGATATTTATGAATCCATAAAAGAAATCATTATTATTTACGAATATAACCATGATATTCTTTTCTAGTAATATATGTTTTGATTTGTTTTACTGTTTCAAGTGCAACTCCTGTAACGATAATCAAACCAGTACCACCAAGTGATAGGCTTGCATTTTCAGTTTGTGTCCAAATTATTGGAGTAATAATTGGAATTGCTGCGATAATACATAAAGTAAGTGATCCTGCAACAGTAACTTGATTAAGAACTCGTTTAATATAGTTCTTAGTTTCAATACCAGTTCTTACACCAGGTATTGATCCACCATTTTTCTTCAAATCATCACTAATTTTTTCAGCATCAATTTGTAAGTTTGAATAAAAGAAAGTAAATCCTATAATCATTAAAATATATAAACAGAATCCAACTGGTTCTTGATAATTAAATATAGTATTTATCATCTTAGTTGTACTAGATGCTTTCATGAAACTTACTATTGTTCTTGGTGCTGCTAGTACTGAAGAAGCAAAGATTACTGGTAAAACACCTGAACTATTAATTTTAATAGGCATATGTGTTTGTTCCCTAGTTCTCATTGTTACACTTGTACTAGATGCATAATTGACTGGGACCTTTCTAATTGCACCTTCAGTAAATACTACAAAGACTACAATTGAAAGATAAACCACAACAAATAATACATACCAAGCAATATCTAACCACATTCCACTATCATAAGTGACGAGGTTATCATAAGTTGTTAAGAATGCATTTGGTAAGTTAGAAACAATACCAGTAAAGATTAATAATGAAACCCCATTACCAATTCCTTTTTGAGTAATTTGATCACCTAACCAAATAGCTAACATACTTCCAGCCATCATAATGAGCACTACATAAATATATGACCAGATTGAAGTATCAACTAATATATTATAACTTGTATCAAAGGCATAAGTTAAAACTCCACCTTGTAATGCAGCTAATAATAAAGTTAATACACGAGTAACACGGTCTTTTTTCTTCTTACCAGTGTTACCTTCTTTACGCCAGCGTGTTAACGCTGGAATAACATCCATTGATAATAATTCAATTATAATAGATGATGTAATGTATGGTGAAACACCTAATGCGAAAAGAGAAAATCTTTCCAAGGTACCTCCACCAAGCAAATTCATGATTCCGAAAATACCATTTGTAGCATCACTACTACTTAATGAACCCACATTAACACCTGGAATTGTAATTCCTGCACCTAAACGGTACACGAATAAAATTCCAAGTGTGAAAATGACTTTTCGACGAAGTTCACCCTTTTTGAATACGTTCTTCAAAAAAGTTAACATCTTAAATCACCTCAGTTTTTCCACCTGCAGCTTCAATTGCGGCAACAGCTGATTTAGAGAATTTGGCAGCTTGAACAGTTAATTTCTTTTCAATAGCTCCATTTCCTAATACTTTAACACCATCTAATTCTTTTTTGATGATTCCTGCTTCTTTTAACGCAGCAGCGTTAACTGTTGCACCATCTTCAAATTTATTTAAAGTTTCAAGATTTACGATAGCATATTCTTTACGAGTATAGTTTGTAAATCCTCTCTTAGGTAAACGCATGAATAATGGAGTTTGTCCACCTTCGAATCCTGGTTTTTTACCTCCACCAGATCTAGCTCCTTGACCTTTTTGACCTCTACCTGCTGTTTTACCATTACCTGAACTAGTACCACGTCCAACACGTTTTCTTGCTTTACGAGCACCTTCAGTATATTGTAATTCGTGAAGTTTCATAGTTACACCTCCTATTATTTTTCTTCTACTGTTACTAGGTGTCCAACTACTCTGATCATACCTTGAGTAGTAGGGTTGTTTTCTAATTCAACAGTTTTATTAATTTTAGTTAATCCTAAAGCTTTAAGAGTCATTCTTTGTTTTGGTAAGCAACCAATTGGACTCTTTTTAAGTGTAATACTTACTTTTGCCATTTTGTTTGCCTCCTATCCAAAAATTTCATCAACAGTTTTTTCTCTTAATTCTGCAACTTCATTAACTGTTTTTAATGAAGCTAATCCTTGCATTGTTGCTCTTACCATATTGATTGGAGTTCTAGAACCAATACATTTAGATAAGATATCACGGTAACCAGCTAATTCTACAACAGCACGAACTGGTCCACCAGCGATGATTCCAGTACCTTGAGATGCTGGTTTAATAAATACATTTCCTGATCCATAAACACCGTTTACTTCATGAGGAATAGTACCATTTACAGAAGGTACTTTGATAACATTACGTTTTGCATTTTCACATGCTTTTCTAATTGCATCAGGTACTTCGTTAGCTTTACCAGTACCAAATCCAACTCTACCTTTTCTATCTCCAATAACAACTAAAGCAGCAAAACGCATTCTACGTCCACCTTTTACTACTTTTGTTACACGGTTAATAGTAACAACACGTTCTTCAAATTCTTTTTCTTCTCTTCTTGGTGCTCTTCTTTGACCATTTCTTCTTGGTTTTCTTTCACCATTGTTAGTTCTTGGTTTACGTTGTTCCATATTGACCTCCTTCTAGAATTCTAATCCAGCTTCTCTAGCAGCTTCTGCTAATGCTTTTACACGACCATGATAAATATATCCACCACGATCAAATACAACATTTTTAATTTCTTTTGCGATTGCTCTTTCAGCAATTTCTTTTCCTACTGCAGTTGCAGCAGCAATGTTTCCACCGTTTTCTAATTTCATTTCAACGCTTGATGCGCTAACTAATGTAACACCATTGACATCATCAATAATTTGAGCGTGAATATGAGCATTTGAACGGAAAACATTTAAACGTGGACATTCTGGAGTTCCACTAATTTTTCTACGAACTCTAGCATGACGTTTTAAACGTACATCATTACGAGATTGTAATTTAGCCATAAAGATAGCTCCTTTCTTACTCTTAAACTACTTCTTACCAGCAGTTTTTCCTTCTTTTCTGATGATTCTTTCATCACTATATTTAATACCTTTTCCTTTATATGGTTCAGGTTTTTTCTTAGATCTAATTAATGCAGCCATTTGACCAACACGTTCTTTATCAATTCCAGAAACCACGATAGTATTTGGGTTTGGAGTTTCAACTTTTACTCCTTCTTCAGCTTCGATTTCTACTTGATGAGAGAAACCAATATTTAATACTAATGTATTTCCTTTCATTTGACCACGGTATCCAATACCAACGATTTCTAATGTTTTAGAATATCCATTGTGAACACCTTCGATCATGTTAGCAAGTAAAGCTCTTGTTGTACCATGTAATTGTTTTACATGTTTTTCTTCACTACTTCTTACTACAGTAATTTCATTTCCTTCTTGTTTAAATGAAATTGCTGGAGAAAATTGTTTCACTAAAGTCCCTTTTGATCCAGTAACTGTTACTGTGTTATCTTCAGCGATTTCAACAGTTACTCCTTCAGGTACAGTGATAATTTTATTACCGATACGAGACATCAGTTATACCTCCTGTATAATTTTTTTATTACCAGATATATGCTAATACTTCTCCACCAACTTGTTTAGCTCTAGCTTCTTTATCAGTCATTAAACCTTGAGAAGTTGATAGAATTACAATACCTAAACCATTTAATACTCTAGGAATTTCGTTTACTTTTGCATATACACGTAATCCTGGTTTAGAAATTCTTTTTAAATCAGTGATTACTTTATCTTTTCCTCTATATTTTAAAGTGATAATAATGTTTGATTCAGCACCTTCGCCTTCAACTTTATATCCTTTAATGAATCCTTCATTTTTTAAGATTTCAGCAATTCCAACTTTTAATGTAGATGTAGGAATACTTACTTCTTCTTTTAACGTGTTATTTGCGTTACGGATTCTTGTTAACATATCTGCAATTGGATCTGTCATTACCATTTGCGTGTCCTCCTTCCAATACGGATTATTTTATCATTACCAACTTGCTTTTTTTACACCAGGAATTTCACCTTTATAAGCTAATTCACGGAAGCAAATTCTGCAAAGTTTGAACTTTCTAATTACTGAATGTGGTCTACCACAACGTTCACAACGTGTGTATTCACGTACTTTATATTTTTGAGGACGTTGTTGTTTCACTTTCATTGATGTTTTAGCCATTTATAAGTCCTCCTTATTTATGGAAAGGCATTCCTAATTGAGCTAATAACTCATGACCTTCTTCATCAGTTTTAGCTGTTGTTACGAATACGATATCCATTCCTCTTAATTTGTTTACTTTATCAAAATCAATTTCAGGGAAGATTAATTGTTCTTTAATACCTAAAGTATAGTTTCCTCTTCCATCAAATGAGTTATTTGATACACCTCTAAAGTCTCTTACACGAGGTAAAGATACATTTACTAATTTATCTAAAAATTCATACATTCTTTCACCACGTAAAGTGACTTTACAACCGATTGCTTGACCTTCTCTTAATTTGAAACCAGCAATTGATTTTTTAGCTCTAGTGACAACTGGTTTTTGACCAGTAATTAATGTTAATTCATTAACTGCATCATCTAATAATTTTGAATTAGATACTGCATCACCAACACCAATATTTAATACGATTTTTTCGATTTTTGGTGCTTGCATTTTAGAAGAATAATTGAATTTTTCCATTAACGACTTAACTACTTCGTTTTCATAACGTTCTTGTAAACGATTCATTTGCTATCTCCTTTCAATTATTTCTTTTTCTTAGAATCAACTTCTGCACCTGTTTTTTTGTTAACACGTACTTTAGTTTTCTTTCCATTTTCATCTACAGATACTTTATATCCTAATTTAACTGCAGATTTTGATTTTGAATCATAGAATGCAACATTAGAAACATGAATTGGAGCTTCTTTGTTAACAATTCCACCTTCAGGATCAGCTTGTGAAGGTTTAACATGTTTTGTTACCATGTTTACTCCTTCAACGATTACTCTTTCTTCTTTAGCAAGAACTTGTAACACTTCACCTGTCTTACCTTTATCTTTACCTGCGATAACTACAACAGTATCACCAACACGGATTTTCATGTGCCACGCCTCCTTATAATACTTCTGGAGCTAATGATACGATTTTCATGAAATCAGCATCTCTTAACTCTCTTGCAACTGGTCCAAAGATACGAGTCCCTCTTGGAGACTTGTCATCTCTGATAATAACACAAGCGTTATCATCGAATTTAATGTAAGAACCGTTTTCACGTCCTACTGCATATTTAGTTCTAACGATAACAGCTTTTACTACTTCACCTTTTTTAACAGTACCATTTGGAGCTGCTTGTTTAACTGTTGCTACAACAACATCTCCAATACTACTTGTTTTTCTATTTGACCCACCTAAGTTACGAATTACTAATACTTCTTTAGCACCAGTATTATCAGCAACTTTAAGTCTACTTTCGTTTTGAATCATTCCGGTTACCTCCTTTTAGAGTTTATTAAACTGTTTCTGCTTTTTTTACGATTTCTACTAAACGGAAACGTTTTGTAGCAGATAATGGTCTTGTTGACATGATTTTAACTGTATCTCCAACTTGAGCAGCGTTGTTTTCATCATGTGCATGAAATTTTGTAGATGATTTCATACGTTTACCATATAACTTATGTTTTACATGTGTTTCAACTAGCACTGTAATAGTTTTATCCATTTTAGTAGATACAACTGTACCAGTATAAACTTTACGATTATTTCTTTCCATTTGTATCTCCTCCTATTGGTTTAATTCTCTTTCTCTAATCACTGTTTTAATACGAGCGATTGTTTTACGAACTTGTCTAATACGTGCAGTGTTTTCTAATTGTCCTGTAGCTTGTTGGAATCTTAATCCAAAAAGCTCTTTTTTGTATTCTTCAACTTTAGCTAATAAAGCTTCAGTATCTAATTCTCTAATTTCTTGCGCTGTCATAACTATTCACCCTTTCCAATGATTTTACATTTAATAGGTAATTTATGAGATGCAAGTCTTAAAGCTTCTCTTAATGTAGCTTCATCTAAACCAGCAACTTCAAATAATACTCTACCAGTTTTAACTACTGCTACCCATTCTTCTGGAGAACCTTTACCTGATCCCATACGTACTTCTAATGGTTTTTTAGTTTTAGCTAAGTGAGGGAAAATTCTAATCCATACTTTACCACCACGGTTCATATAACGGTTGATGGCAATACGTGCTGCTTCAATTTGACGAGAAGTAATCCAAGCACCTTCAGTTGCTACTAAACCAAATTCACCAAATGATACTTTGTCTCCACCTTTAGTTCTACCTTCGTAGCTAACACGGTGAGGTCTTCTGTATTTTGTTCTTTTAGGCATCAACATGATTATTTATCCCCTTTCTTTTTTTCAGGAAGGATTTCTCCCTTACAAATCCAAACTTTAACTCCTAATTTACCATAAGTTGTATCTGCTTCTGCAGTCGCATAATCGATATCAGCTCTTAAAGTATGAAGAGGGACATTCCCTTCAGAGTAACCTTCAGCACGAGCCATATCAGCTCCACCTAAACGTCCTGAAACATTAGTTTTAATTCCTTTAGCTCCTGCTCTCATTGCTCTTTGAATAGCACGTTTTTGAACAGTTCTAAAAGATGCACGATTTTCTAATTGTTCTGCAATGTTATTTGCTACTAATTGAGCAACAACATCTGGATTTTTAATTTCAACAATGTTAATGAAAACTTGTTTACTACTTACTAATTTAGATACTTCTTTTCTTAAAGCATCTACTGCTTCACCATCTTTACCGATAACTACACCAGGTCTAGATGTGTGAACAAAAATTGTTACACGATTTTTTGATCTTTCGATTTCAACTTTTGCTACTGAAGCTGTTTTAAGTTTTTTAAGAATATAATCACGAACTTTAATATCTTCATGTAATAAACCAGCGAAATCTTGATCGTTTGCGTACCATCTTGAATCCCAATTACGGTTAACACCAACACGTAAACCTACTGGACTTACTTTTTGACCCATTCTAGTACCTCCTATCTTTCATCAACCACACAAGTAATGTGGCATGTTCTTTTTAAAATTCTTGTTCCGCTACCTTTAGCTCTTGCAGCGAATCTTTTTAAAATTGGACCTTCATCAACGAAGATTGCTTTAACATATAATTTTTCTGCATCTGCATCATTGTTATATACAGCGTTTTGTGCTGCAGATTTAACAACTTTTGAGATTGCAGGAGAAGCAGCTTTATTAGTATATTCTAAGATACCAAGTGCTTCTTTAACTGTTTTACCTCTTACTAAATCAACTACTAATCTTGCTTTTTGAGGTGATACACGAATTGTTTTAGCTACTGCTTTTGCTTCCATGTTCTATTCTCCTCTCTATTTCTTTCCTTTTTTATCGTCAGCATCATGACCATGGAAAGTTCTAGTTGGAGCGAATTCTCCTAATTTATGACCAACCATGTCTTCAGTAACGTAAACAGGAATATGTTCTTTTCCGTTATATACTGCAAATGTATGTTCGATAAATTGAGGGAAGATTGTTGAACGTCTTGACCAAGTTTTGATAACTTCTTTTTTACCTGATTCATTTAATGCTTCTACTTTTTTCATTAAATGAGCATCAACAAATGGTCCCTTTTTTAAACTACGTGCCATTTTTTCTTTCCTCCTTATTATTTACCATTGCGACGACGTACAATTAATTTAGTCGAAGCTTTTTTGTTCTTTCTAGTTTTAACACCCATAGCTTTTTTACCCCAAGGAGTCATTGGTGCTTTACGTCCGATAGAAGTTCTACCTTCCCCACCACCATGAGGGTGATCATTAGGGTTCATTACAGAACCACGAACTGTAGGTCTAATACCTTTCCATCTCATACGTCCTGCTTTACCATAGTTTACTAAACCATGATCTTCATTTCCTACTACACCAACTGTAGCTCTACATACTGATAATAATTTTCTTACTTCACCAGATGCAAGTCTTACAGTTACATATTTTCCTTCTTTACCTAAGATTTGAGCAGACACACCAGCAGATCTTGCGATTTGTCCACCTTTACCAGGTTGCATTTCAATATTGTGAATTACAGTACCTTCAGGCATATTTCCCATTGGTAATGCATTACCAACTTTGATATCTGCTTCTTCACCAGAAATGATTTCCATTCCTACTTCTAACCCTTTTGGAGCTAAAATATATCTTTTTTCACCATCTACATAATTAATTAATGCGATGTTTGCTGATCTGTTTGGATCATATTCAATAGTTGCAACTTTACCTGGGATATTATCTTTATTTCTTTTGAAATCGATAATACGGTATTTTTGTTTGTGTCCACCACCATGATGACGAGTTGTGATCACACCTTGGTTGTTACGTCCACCTTTTTTAGATTTTTTTGCAACTAAAGATTTTTCAGGTTTATTAGTTGTAATTTCTTCATAAGTTAATGAAGTCATATTACGACGACCGTTAGTCACTGGCTTATAAGTTTTGATTGCCATCTTTAGTTTCCTCCTATTTTTCTTATCTGGAACGAGTTATTCCAATATTTTATCAATTAATCTTCATCAAAATAATTGATTGTGCTTCCTTCAGCTAATTTAACGATAGCTTTTCTTCTTTTGTTAGTTTTACCTTCATATCTACCCATTCTTTTAGCTTTAGGTTTAACATTCATAATGTTAACTTTTTCAACTTTTACATTGAATAAAGTTTCAACTGCGATTTTAACTTCAGTTTTGTTAGCATTTAAATCCACATCAAATGTGTATTTATTTTCTTCAGTTTGAAGAGCTAATGACTTTTCAGTAAGTACTGGTTTTTTTAATACATCTGTCATGTGTGCCATTATGCTAATACCTCCTCAACAGCTTTGATTGCAGCTTCAGTCATAATTAACTTATCACTGTTTAAGATATCATAAACATTAACATGTTTAGCATCTAATAACTTAACTCCTGGAATATTGCTTGCTGATTTTTCAACATTTAATGTGATTTCATCAACAACGATTAATGTTTTTACTGGAGCGTTTAAGTTTTCTAATACTTTAACCATTTGTTTAGTTTTTGGAGCTTCGAATGAAATTCCATCGATTGCTGTAAATTCATTATCTTGAACTTTTGAAGATAATGCTGATTTTAAAGCTAATCTTCTAACTTTACGGTTTAATTTGAATTTATAACTTCTTGGTGTAGGACCAAAGACAACTCCTCCACCTCTCCATTGTGGAGCACGTGTTGAACCTTGTCTAGCTCTACCTGTACCTTTTTGACGCCATGGTTTTCTTCCACCACCAGCAACTTCAGTACGGTTTTTAACTTTATGTGTACCTTGTCTTAAAGATGCTCTTTGTAATAAGACCATATCGAACATAGCTTGTTTATGTGGTTCAATACCGAAAACTGCTTCATTTAATTCTAAGTCTTTAACTTCTGCACCTTCTTGGTTAAATACTTTTACGTTAAGCATTCTCATTTCCTCCTTCTTCAAATTATTCTGCAGCAGCTGTTTCTACAGCTTCTTCTACTACAGTTTCTTCAACTTCTTCTGGAGTGTAATCTACTAATTCATGTACTGGATTTACTTGACCAGCTTTTTTGATAGCAGTTTTAACAACAACTAAACCTTTTTTAGGTCCTGGTACTGAACCTTTGATTAATAATAAGTTGTTTTCTGGATCTACTGCTACAACTTCTAAGTTTTGAATTGTACGAGTTACATGTCCCATTTGTCCTGGTAATTTTTTACCTGGAGCGATTCTGTTTGGAGCGATTGGTCCCATTGAACCAACAATTCTATGAGCTCCTGAACCATGTCCTTTAGGACCAATGTGTTGTCCATGTCTCTTAATAACACCTTGATAACCTTTACCTTTTGAAGTTCCTGTTACATCTACAACTTCACCAGCTACGAAGCTATCAACAGTAATTTTATCTCCAACTTCATAACTCATCATTTCGTCAAAACGAAATTCTTTAATGAAGCGCTTAGGAGCTGTGTTAGCTTTGTTTGCAATTCCTTTTTCAGCTTTGTTTGCTAATTTTTCTCTTTTATCTTCAAAACCAACTTTAACAGCATCATAACCATCAGTTGCAACTGTTTTCTTTTGTAATACTACGTTTTCAGTAGCTTCTACAACAGTAACAGGGATTAAAACACCATCAGTTGTGAAGACTTGAGTCATTCCAATCTTACGACCTAAGATTCCTTTCATGAGTTACACCTTTTACCTTTCTTATAATTTAATTTCAATATCTACACCACTAGGTAATTCTAATCTAGTTAAAACATCAACTGTTTCTGGTGTAGGATTCACAATGTCGATTAAACGTTTGTGAGTTCTAATTTCAAATTGTTCACGTGAATCTTTATATTTGTGAACAGCTCTAAGGATTGTATATATTTCCTTTTCAGTAGGTAATGGTACTGGACCAACTACTTGAGCACCTGATTTTTTTGCAGAAGAAATAATTTTTTCTGCTGAAGCATCTAGAATTTTATGATCAAATGATTTTAATCTAATTCTAATTTTATTATTTGCCATGATATTCTCTCCTTTCAAATTCATATAGGATTTGATCCACTCGTTACGAATTACCTGAAACATGCCGTTTCATGACAACGCTTTTCGGTGTTTCAGCAACCTCGCACTTCTTCGTGACATCAACATCGGTATTATATGATAATTATACCCATTATGCAATACTTTTTTT
>UQVG01000013.1 GCA_900544435.1 uncultured Erysipelotrichaceae bacterium
GCATCTTCCAAAACAGCAATGTCTTCATTACCATAAATATCTAAATATTTTTCTAATACAATTTTATCCTCTGTTAAAGTGCCAGTTTTGTCTGTACAAAAAACATTCATAGATCCGAAGCTTTCTACAGAGTCTAATTTTTTTACAATTGTTTTTTTCTTAGACATTTGCACAGCGCCTTTCGATAAGCAAGAAGAAAGAATTACAGGAAGAAGTAAAGGCGTAATACCTATAGCTATTGCAACAGAAAATGTGAAAGCTGTTAGCAAATCATGCTTCCATACATTAACTATAAATGTAAGAGGAATCATAAAAATCATGAACTTTGTTAGTAATTTACTAATATTTTCTATACCCTTTTGAAACTCTGTTTTTGGTTTTCCAGAAGTAATTGAATGTGCAACTTTTCCAAAATAAGTATTGTCAGCAATTTTTATAACAGCACATTTGGCAGAACCACTTATAACATTTGTGCCCATAAAGCAAATATTATCTAAATCTGTTATACTTTCTAAATCATCTATAGATGTTAAAAGAGAATCTGGAAGTTTTTTTATCGAGTCAGATTCACCAGTAATAGAAGATTGACCTAAGAATAAATCTTTAGACTCTAAAACTCGTAAGTCTGCAGGAACCATGTCACCAGCAGATAATAAAACGATATCCCCTACAGTAAAATCTTTAAATGGAATTTTTTGTTTTATTCCATTTCGTATAACAGTACCTTTTGTTTGGACCATAGCTTTTAATTTTTCAGCGGCTTTGTTAGAACGAAATTCTTGAAAGAATTCTAAAAGAGTACTTACGAGAACTAAACAAATAATAACAATTATATTTGCTGGATTAGGATTTTTAGGAAGTACAATATCTGTATAAATTAAAACCAACGAAATTCCTAGTAATATAGCATTAAAAGGACTAAATAAACTTTCAAAAAAATAATTACCTTTATTTGTATAGAGGCTTAAATCTACAAAATAGTTAAAATAAATACTAAATTTTCCAGAATTACGATGTGACATAAAACCTTTAAAACCATCTTTTAAAAGACCTATAGATGGATTGTAGATTCTATTAACAGGTAAAATTTTAATATTATTAATACTACTAAACGGAACGGTAATGTCTACATTAGATTCATTTTTAATCATTAAAGCATCTTCGTTTAAAATAAGTTGTGGTACATCATCAGAAATACTTGTTACTGAAAATTGTGCTTTTATTCTTTTTTCTTCCATTGCAAAAACCTCCTTTTTTCAAAAAATAAATTCATTACATCGAAGTGCTTTATTATTTCTATCTTTAAAAAATTATACCATATAATATGTAAAAATATTGCGATTTAATCAACTTTTTAATGCGTTATAATAAGTTTTAATATCACTTTCGAAAATAAATGTTATTCTTTAAAAAATACATTTAGATTTATATATAGAATTATTTAGTGTATGAAGATAATTCTTTAATATGTTAAATCAAAATAGATAACCAATAGAAATATGTGATATAATTTTGATTAGTTAAAGGAGTTGATTTATATGAAAATATTAGCTTTTACAGGAGCAGGAATATCAAAACAAAGTAATATTCCAACATTTATGGAAAGACCAGATGTAAGGGAAAAACTATTTAGAAGTTATGCCAATACACATCATGAAGAATATAATGAAGTTATTAAACAACTTAAAGCCAATATGAATGGTGCTCAACCCAATGATGCGCATATTGCTTTAGCCAAGTATCATGTACCAATTATTACGATGAATATTGATGGATTGCATAAACTAGCTGGAAGTGATGCTTTAGAATTACATGGTGGTTTACCAGAAGATGATGAAATGGATATTGCATATTCTTTATATAATAAACCGGTACTTTATGGTGATCCAGCACCAAATTATCAAAAGGCTTATGAAATGGTTTATAAATTACAACCAGGAGATATCTTTTTGGTAGTAGGATGTTCATTTCATACAGGAATATCTGTTGATTTAAGAGAAGTTGCGAAAGCTAGAGGAGCAAGAATTATCGAAATACAAGAAGATGCTGCTCATAATGTTAGAAAAGTATTAGAAGAATTAATGAAAGGATGATTTAAATAGAGTTATTTCAAGGTGATAAAACAATTATAGAGCAACCTAAAATTATTACTGATGGTCATTATAAAGATTTTGGTTATGGTTTTTATTGTACAAATTTAGAAAAACAAGCAAAACGTTGGGCATTAGTTAAACAACATGGACATGTTGTTAATGTCTATGATTATTTAGAAAACAAATCATTAAACACACTTGTATTTGGTGAAATGACGGATGCATGGCTTGATTTTGTTGTGACTTGTAGACAAGGTACTAAACATGATTATGACATGGTAGAAGGTCCAATGGCTGATGATACTATTTGGAATTATGTTGATGATTTTACACGTGGAGAAATTTCAAGAACTGCTTTTTGGGAATTGGTTAAATTCAAATATCCTACTCATCAAATTGTATTTTGTAGCGAGAAAGCTTTAAAACAACTTCATTTTAAAAGGAGTTATTCATTATGATTAATAAATACTTTGAAGACGAAGAAATTCAACAAAATGATCTTTTCTTTATGTGTTCAATGATTGAACGTGTTGCACGTAAAATACACCAAAGAAATAAATATGTTGTTAATACTCTTGGTTATGAAAATCTTTATCATCTTATCAGTCTTGCAAGTGTGTTGCATTGTGAAAATCCTGATAAAGTCGTTGATGATTGGATCAATGAATATCATTTAGAAAAAGGAACATTTAATATAAAAGATGTTGATAAAGAATTATGTACAATTATACCGACACCTACCGATATGGGAAAGGTATATATGCGTCTTATTGTAGATACAGCTTTATCAGAGGAAGATTATGTATCGGGTATTATACGCGTTTATAATGATGATATTTGTAAAATAATTGATAACTATACAAATGGGGCATTTTATGAACCTTCTTATGTTATTGCAAGAGCATATAAAGAGGGTGAATTTTAGAAAGGAAAATTAATTGATGAATACGATTTTAATTAAACCACATCATTTTATTGATATTATTAAGTTATATGGATCAGGAATAGAAAAATTTGTTCCTGATGAAAAAATGGGACATGATTTTTATAAGGTTGCTAATGAAATTATTGATAACCCATCTATTGATTTAAAACTAACAATTGATGGAGATGATATTTGTAAACCTTGTAAAAAGTATCATGAACAATGTATAGATCCATTAACTCATATACAAGGATATACTAGTAAAGATGTTTATAATAAAACTTTAGATAAAAGAATTATAAAATTATATAACTTAAATGATGAACATTATACGGCAAAACAATTATGTTCTATAATTCAAAATAATAAAGAATATATCTTTGAAGTTTGGAATGAAGAAGATAATGAGGTAACACAAAAAAGATATGAATTGTTTTTAAAAGGGGCTCATAAATTTTTAAATAAGAATTAAAGGAGATTGTTATGGGATTAGATGTTTATTCAGGAACTTTAACACGTTATTATACACATCATTGAAAAACAAAAGCACAACAATATGCTGAAAGTCATGGTTTAAAGTTTCAAACAATTCGTTCCAATCAAGAGGAAGAAGATTTATCTGTTGAAGAAGTATTGGATATTACTACAAATTGGAAAGATAACATCATTTATGGATTAAAAATGGATGATGTTTTATGGCATGAAGATTACCAAACGACACCTTATTATACAAATAAGCCAGATTGGGATGCTTTAAATGCTTTACTATTATATATTTCAGCAAAATATACAAATCAAGAAGTACCAAAAACTATTGAAAGAAATATCAATATTTATGAACATCCTATTGTTAAAGAATTTATAGAAACAAAAGACTTTCAAGTTTCATTATTTGATGGAAGTGGTTGGTGGATACCAATTAAACGTAACATCATGTTTAATTATGTATTACCTAATGATGAAAAATGCACACTAGCAACAAGTTCTTTACTTTTAGCTGAATTAGAAAGATATAATCGTTTTGAATGGAATGAAGATGAAGAAACGATTATATCTTGGCAAAAGAGCGAAGGTTATGGAGATGATTATAATACGGAATCACTAGCTAAATTTGCTTTTTCTATTTTATGGCAAGCAGCAAAGTTTTCTTTAGAAAATGGAACAGTCATAATTTTTGATTATTAATGGAGATTTTTAATGAAAAGTGATTTTGTTATACAAATAATAGGGTTAATAGGCACTTTTTTATTCTTTATTTCTTTTCAATGCAAAAGTAATAAAAATCTTTTTCGAGTGCAATTTGTGTCTTATTTATGCTATACATTTCATCTTTTATTACTGGGCGCTATTACCGGTGGAATCAGCTATATCTTAAATACAATTCGTTCATTTTGCCTAGGTAGTCAAAATGAAAAATTAAAGAGTAAAAAAATGTGTATGCTTATTTGTACTCTACAATTAGTAGGAATGGCTTTTACGTGGTCAGGGTGGATTTCTATGTTACCAGTGATGGCTAATATTGCTGCAACGATTGCTGGATATAGTAACAATGCACACAAAATACGTCTTGCAGGGATGTTGATTAATTCTCCACTTTGGATTGTTTATGATCTTATTGTTGGCTCTTGGGCAGGTATTTTAGATGAAGTT
This sequence comes from uncultured Erysipelotrichaceae bacterium, assembly GCA_900544435.1. GTDB lineage: Bacteria > Bacillota_I > Bacilli_A > Erysipelotrichales > Coprobacillaceae > Faecalibacillus. Next base: position 4,669 of record UQVG01000013.1, read on the forward strand.
GTGAGTGAATTGTCGATGATTATTTCTATTATACGTTATGGTTGGAAAAATTTAGATCATATCAAAGAGTGAAAGGAGAAAAAGGAAAATGTTAAAAAAGGAAAAAGCTTATTTTCATTTACCGGGATTATTTGAGTTTTATGAATTGTATAAAGTCTTTTTACCTTTATTTTATCATCATCGAGAATACTTTTATGATTGGTGTGAAATAGGTTCTATTTATGGAAGTCCTGAAGATTGTTTATGGGGTGGAGGACGTCTTGGTGAAGGAAATCAAAACCCTTATGAAGTTCTTTCTCTTATGAATCAATATCATATTTCCTCGCGACTTACTTTCAGCAATTCTTTACTCCAAGAAAAACATCTTCAAGATAAAAGATGTAATGACCTTTGTGCTTTATTTGAAAAGAGTGAGATTCAAAGTGGAATTATTATTCATTCTGATTTATTGATGGAATATTTAAAAAAGAAATATCCACGTTTTTATTTTGTTTCTTCAACAACGAAAGTTCTTACAAAATTTGAAGAATTAATTGATGAATTAAAGAGGGATGACTTTTTATATGTTGTTCCAGATTTTCGTTTAAATAAAGTTCAACAATTAGAAAATCTTTCACAAAAACAAAAAGATAAAATTGAATTTTTATGTAATGAATGCTGTTTTATAGGATGTCTTGAACGAAAGAAATGTTATGAAACAGTTAGCCGTCAAAATCTAGGAGAAGATTGTTTAGATCATATATGTAAGGCTCCAGGTTCTAAAGAAGGATATCGCTTTTCAAAAGCAATGCAAAATCCTAGTTTTATTAGTGTTGAAGATATTCAAAATAATTATCTGCCAAAAGGCTTTTCGCAATTTAAAATTGAGGGAAGAAGTTTAGGAAGTGCTTTAGTGTTAGAATTTTTACTTTATTATATGGTCAAACCGGAATATCAAATACATGTAAGAGAAGCAATTTATTTAGATAATATGTTAGATTTATTTTAAAGGAGGGAGAGTATGAATGTTATCATTGAAGGTCTGATTTTAAGTTTGTGTCTTTATTTGAGTTGTGCTTGGGGAATCAAAGATGGACCAGTAAATATGGTTTATTTATATGATAAAGAAGTACAAGAAAGAGTTATTTCTTTAGGATTAATTACAGAAGAAAAGATTAAAACAGGTGGAAAACGTTTTAAAACATGGGGTTTACTTTTTTATTTTGGCTATTCTATTATTTGTGTTTATGTAATTAATGGAGCAAGAGAATTTTTACCTGCTTTTATGCAATTTTTAGGTATTTTACTTATTATGGGTGTTTTTGATCGTATTGTTGTAGATACTTTATGGGTAGGACATACCAAGGCTTGGATCATTCCTCAAACAGAAGATTTGATGCCTTATATTCCTTTGAAAGTTCATCTTAAAAAATGGTTGATTACACTTGTTTTTTATCCAATAATTGCGGCTATTATTTGTGGAATCATTTCTGCTTTATTATAAATAAAAAAGGAGTATATAGATGAAAATAGAATATAAAGAAGGTCTTATTGTTTTAAAAGATCAAGATGAAGAAGTCGGTTATATTAAATATGTTAAAAAAGAAGAAAATGTGATTGATGTTATTTCAACAGTTGTTCATGAAAAATATCAAGGTCAAGGAATGGCAGGAAAGCTTTTTGATGCTTTGATGGACTATGTAAAAGACAATTCTATGAAAATAATTCCATCTTGTAGCTATATTGAAAAGAAGCTTATGAAACTACCAAATTCGTGTGATTTTTTGCATAAATAGGGCAAAAAAGTATATTATACGCAAAAAATTAATATTTATGCGTAAAAATAACAATATTTTCTTGCAATTAGGAAAGATTCTCTATATAATACTTTTGTAAATTAAGAGTCAAAGGGGGGAATCATCATGGCAAAAACTGTAGTAAGAGAAAACGAATCTTTAGATGACGCTTTACGTCGTTTTAAAAGACAAGTATCTAGAACAGGTACCCTTGCTGAAGCTCGTAAAAGAGAATTCTATGTTAAACCAGGATTAAAAAGAAAATTAAAATCTGAAGCAGCAAGAAAAAATAATAAAAAAAGATAATAAAAATACAGCCTTCTTGGCTGTTTTTTTATGCCGTTTTTTCATTGAAAAAATAAGTATCATTTAGTATACTTTATATGATAAAAATAAAGATGTTTTTAATCGAAAAAGGGAGAAACTATGAAAACTGTATTAAAAAATGGAAATGTTTTTTACCAAAATAAAATTCAAAAATTAGATGTAGAAATTGATGGTGAAACAATTAGTCAAATAGGTCATGATTTAGATGGTGAAAATATAATTGATTGTACAGATCTTTTAGTAACACCAGGTTTTGTTGATCTTCATGTTCATTTACGTGAACCAGGATTTGAACATAAAGGAACTATTAAAACAGAAACTTTATCTGCTAAATATGGAGGGTATACGCATATTGTAGCGATGGCTAATACAAATCCATGTATGGATGATAAAGAAACTATTGAAGATTTTATTCAAAGAGTTCAAAAAGATAGCTCTATTCATACATATACTTATAGTGCTATTACGAAAGATTTAAAAGGACAAGAGCTTGTTGATTTTAAAGAAAATAATGCTTTTGATATTGTACAGGGATTTTCTGATGATGGAAAAGGTGTTCAAAGTAAAGAAATGATGGCAAAAGCCATGAAAGAAGCAAAAGCAATCAATAGTATTATTGTTGCTCATTGTGAAGATGAAGGAGAACTTGAAAAAGGAGCATGTATTAACTTAGGACGTGTTTCTAAAGAAAATGGTCTTGTAGGAATCAATAATGCTTCAGAATATAATCATGCTTTACGTGATTTACAATTATCTAAAGAAATTGGTAATCGTTATCATATTTGTCATATTTCTACTAAAGAAACTGTGGCAGGGTTAAGAGAATATCGAAAACAAGGACTTCCTGTTTCAGGAGAAGCTTGTCCACATCATTTGATTTTAACAGATGAAAATATTAAAAACTTAAATCCAAATTATAAAATGAATCCACCACTTCGAAGTAAAGAAGATTTAGATGCTTTAATTGAAGGACTTAAAGATGGAACAGTGACATGTATCTCAACAGATCATGCACCTCATAGTGATGAAGAAAAATTAAAACCAATTGATCAAGCACCATTTGGTATTATTGGTAATCAACATGCTTTTAGTCTTGTTTATACATATTTAGTTAAAAAGAATTTGTTAGATTTAGAAACTGTTTTAAAATGTATGACAGTCAATCCAAGTCAAGTCATTGGATTGGATCATGATATGGCAGTTGGTAAAAAAGCTAATATTGCCATCATTGATTTAAATGAAGAATATACGATTACGAGAGATAATATTTATTCAAAAGCAAAGAATACACCATTTTTAGATACAAAATGTTTTGGTTTAGTAAAATATCATATTTTAGATGGAAAGATTGAAAAATTATAGGAGGAGTTTATGAACTATCAAGGGTTAATGGAAATTACAAAGATTGAAAACATTGCAGATGATGTTTATGAAATGACTTTAAAGGGAGAAGGGGCTAAATATATTAGTCAACCTGGTCAATTTATTAACATTAAGATCAATGAAAGTTTACAACCTTATCTTAGAAGACCAATGTCTATTTCAGATTATGATGAAAATACAATTGTGATTGTTTTTAAAGTTGTTGGTCAAGGAACAGAAATTTTAAAGAATAAACAAATTGGAGATCAATTGGATTGTTTAATTGGTTTAGGAAATGGTTTTACTGTTCAAGAAGGAAAAGCTTTACTTATTGGTGGAGGACTTGGAACACCACCTCTTTATAACTTAGGTAAAAAATTAAAAGAAAAAGGTGTAGAAGTAACAACTGTTTTAGGATTCTCTTCTAAAAAAGATGTTTTCTATATTGATAAATTCCAAGAATTTGGAGATGTATTAATTGCGACAATGGATGGTTCTTTAGGTGTTAAAGGAACAGTTATTGATGTTATTAAAAAGGCTAATTTAACATTTGATCATTATTATACATGTGGACCTGAACCAATGTTAGATGCGCTTGCCTTAAATTATCCAGAACACGGACAACTTTCTTTTGAAGCAAGAATGGGATGTGGTTTTGGAGCTTGTATGGGATGTTCATGTAAAGTGAAAACAAAACCTTATAAACGTATTTGTGTAGAAGGACCAATTTTACTAAGTGAGGAGGTTATTGTAAATGGTTAATTTAAAAGTTAAACTTCCAGGTTTAGAAATGAAAAATCCAGTTATTCCAGCGTCAGGAACTTTTGGATTTGGATATGAATTTACAAGATTTTATGATATTAATGTTTTAGGAAGTATCATGATTAAAGGAACAACGCTTGAACCACGTTATGGAAATCCTTTACCACGTATTGCGGAAGGGCCAAGTGGAATGCTTAATGCGATTGGACTCCAAAATCCTGGTGTTGATGCGGTTATGTCACATGAGCTAGAAGAACTTCGTAAATGTTATAATGATAAAGTCATCGCTAATATTGGTGGAAGCTGTATTGATGACTATGTTGAAACAGCTAAACGTATTTCAACACATGATATGGTAGGAGCATTAGAACTTAATATTTCTTGTCCAAATGTTCATAGTGGAGGTATTCAATTTGGAACAAATCCACAAATGGCTGCGGATGTTACACGTAAAGTAAAAGCAGTTTCTCAAAAACCGGTTTATGTTAAACTTTCTCCTAATGTAACAGATATCGTTGAAATGGCAAAGGCCGTAGAAGAAGCTGGAGCTGATGGAATTACAATGATCAATACTTTAGTAGGTATGCGTTTTAATATCAAAACTGGAAAACCAATTATCGCTAATGGAACTGGTGGTTATTCAGGACCAGCTATTTTCCCAGTAGCTTTACGTATGGTTCATCAAGTAAGTAAAGCTGTTAAGATTCCAGTAATTGGTATGGGTGGTATTTCAAGTGCCCATGATGTTATTGAAATGATGGTTGCAGGCGCAAGCGCTGTGGCGATTGGTTGTCAAAACCTTGTTGATCCATATGCTTGTTATAAAATTATTCAAGATTTACCAAAAGAACTTGAAAAACTTGGTGTTGAAGATATTAATGATATCGTTGGATTATCACATCAATATTAAAAAGAGAAATGAAAGATTTCTCTTTTTCTATCATTATCCATGTAATATAATAAGATAAATAGGGGTGAAATAAATGGATTTAGATACATTGTTAAATAAAAATCAAAAAGAAGCAGCAACGTATTTAGATAGTCACTTAAGAATTATTGCGGGGGCAGGTTCTGGAAAAACAAGAGTCGTGACTTATCGTATTGCACATTTAATACAGGATGTAGGAATTGATCCTCGTTCTATTTTGGCAATCACTTTTACCAATAAAGCTGCTAACGAGATGAAAGAAAGAGTGAATGAAGTTGTAGGTATTCATGGAAGTGGAACGCTTATTTGTACGATTCATTCTTTATGTGTGAGATTTTTAAGACAACATATTAATGTTTTAAATTATCCAAGTAATTTTACAATTATGGATGAAGAAGATCAAAAAGCACTTATTAAAAAGCTTTATACACAATTAGAAATAGATGCAAAAGTTATTTCTATTAAAAGCATGATCAATACAATTTCTTCATATAAAACAGCAAGAGTTTCTCCACAAAGAGCTATTGAATTAGCTGGACAATTTTCAGGAGAACTCAAAAAAGCAAAAGTCTATGAAGCCTATGAAAACTATAAAGAAGATCATTTCTTATTAGATTTTGATGATTTATTATTAAAAGCAGTTTATATTTTAGATAATTATCCAGATATATTAGAAAAATGGCAAAGAAAGTTCCAATATATTCATGTAGATGAATTCCAAGATGTAGGTGAAATTGAATATCATTTAGTTCAATTATTATCAAAATATGCTATTGTTTGTGTTGTTGGAGATCCTGATCAAACAATCTATAGTTTTAGAGGAGCAGATGTTCATTTTATTTTAGATTTTGATAAAGACTTTAAACCAAATAAAACAATTATTCTTGATCAAAACTATCGTTCAACTGGAAATATATTAAAAGTATCAAATAATTTAATTCGTAAAAATAGTCAACGTTTAGAAAAGAATCTTTTTACAAAGCAAACAGGTGGAGAAGATGTGATTCACCATGTTGCTAAAAGTGAAGAAGAGGAAGCTAATTGGATTGCTAATAAAATCGAAGATATTGTAAATAATCAAGATGGGGTTAATTATCGTGATATTGCAATTTTATATCGTGCAAACTATTTATCACGTACGATTGAACAAGTATTGATTCGTAAAGGAATTGATTATCGTATTTTTGGTGGTTTAAAATTCTTTAATCGTAAAGAAGTTAAAGATGCTTTAAGTTATTTAAGACTTGTTTGTAATCAAGAAGATTTAGCGTTTGAAAGAATTATTAATACACCAGCCAGAGGTATTGGTAAAAAAACATTAGAAAATATTCAATTAGTAGCACTTAATCATCAAATTTCACTTTATGATGCTTTAACGCTTCATAGTGATGAAATTAGACTTTCTAATAAATCAAAAAAAGAAGTGCGAATTTTAGTTGAAGCAATTGAAAAAGCAAGACGTTCAACTTTACCATTACATGAAATGTTTGAAAATTTAATGATTGATGTTGGTTACATTGAAATGCTCAAAAATGATTTAGAAGATAATCGTATTGATAATATTCATGAATTACAACGTTCAATTTATGATTTCCAAGCGTCTCATGAAGATGCCCCAACATTAGAAAATTATTTACAAGATATTTCTTTATATACAGATAATGATGCAATTGATCAAGGTCAATATGTTTCTTTAATGTCTATTCATATGGCTAAAGGTCTAGAATTTGATTATGTCTTTGTTTTAGGCTTATCTGAAGGAATTTTCCCAAGCTTTAGAAGTTTAGCTGAAGATGGAGATGATGGCCTTGAAGAAGAAAGAAGACTCGCATATGTAGCCTTTACAAGAGCGAGAAAACAACTTTTCTTAACGGATAGTGAAGGATTTAGTTTTGTGACAGATTCGCCTAAAATTTCTAGTCGTTTCATTGATGAAGTAGGAAATGAAGGAATTATTCATAGCGGAAGTAAGCCTCGTTTTAAAACAACAGATTATGTACCTAAACAAACAGTGTCTAAAGCAGAATTGATTGGGGATAATAAGGTTGATGATTGGAAAGTTGGAGATCTTGTAAATCATGATATTTTTGGTAAGGGTGTTGTTGTTAAGGTCAATAAGAATATTTTAGATATTGCTTTTGAACTTCCAGCAGGGCTTAAGTCTTTAATGGCTAATCATAAAGCTTTGAAAAAACTTACAAATTAGAGAATTCTTGGAATTCTCTTTTTAGTATTATTTTGTTATAATAAAAAAGATTGAAAAAGGAGTAAGAATATGGATGATTTAAAAAGATATGAAGAATTAGTAAAAACAATTGAATATCATAATGATCGTTATTATAACCAAGACGATCCAGAAATAAGTGATTATGAATATGATATGATGATGAAAGAACTTAAAAAAATAGAAAAGGATCATCCTGAATTTGTCACACCAAGTTCGCCAACACAACATGTTGGGGGAAGTGCAAAACGAGAAGCTGGTGTTTTAGTAAGACACCGTGTGCCAATGCTTTCTTTACAAGATGTTTTTTCTAAAGAAGAAGTTCAAGAATTTGTTGAATCAATGCAAGAAACATTGGTTGATCCTGTGTTTGTTGTTGAATATAAAATTGATGGGCTTTCAATGGCTTTAAGATATGAAAATGGTCTTTTAACAACAGCTATTACTCGTGGAGATGGAATCATTCAAGGAGAAGATGTAACTGTTAATGCTAAAGTAATCAAAGATGTTAAAAATAAATTAAAGGAACCTATTGAATATCTTGAAGTACGTGGAGAAGTTTATATGACAAATGAAGCTTTTGATAAAGTAAATGAAATTCAAGAGCTTAACAATAAAAAAACTTTCGCAAATCCAAGAAACTGTGCGGCAGGAACATTACGTCAATTAGATAGTCGTATTACAAAACAAAGAAATCTTTCAATGTTTATTTTTAATATTCAAGATATTAGAGGAAAAGAGATTACAAGTCATAGTCAAGGTTATGAATATCTAAAAAAACAAGGAATGAAAGTGATTGATAATTATCAAGTATGTCACAATTTTGAAGAAGTATGGAAAGCAATTGAAATGATTGGTGAAAGCAGAGATCAATTAGGTTATGATATTGATGGGGCAGTTGTTAAAATTGATAGCTATGCACAAAGACAACAATTAGGACAAACAGCTAAAGTGCCTCGTTGGGCCGTAGCTTATAAATATCCACCAGAAGAAAAAGAAACAAAACTTTTAGATATTGAACTTTCAGTTGGAAGAACAGGTAGAATTACGCCAACAGCTATCTTTGAACCAGTCCGTTTATGTGGAACAACGGTTTCAAGAGCAACGCTTCATAATCAAGACTTTATTGATAGTTTGGATGTACGTCTTGGTGATACGATCATTGTTTATAAATCAGGAGAAATCATTCCTAAAGTTAAAGGTGTCAATAAAGATAAAAGACCTGCAGGAAGTGTTCCTTATCAAATAGGAAATACATGTCCTGTATGTGGGGCACCAACGTATCAAGAAGAAGGAACAGTTGATATCAAATGTTCTAATCCTACATGTCCAAGTAAATTGGTTAGAAATGTTGTTAATTTCGTAGGAAGAGATGCCATGGATATTAAAGGGTTTGGTTTATCGTATGTTGAAACTTTAATAGATCAAGGGTATATTCATGATGTTAGTGATATTTATATTTTAAAAGATAAAAGACAAGAACTGTTGGATAAAAAAGTAATTGGTCTTGTTAAAAGTACAGATAATTTATTAAATGCTATTGAAAAAAGTAAAGAAAATGATGCAACAAAGGTTTTAACAGCCTTAGGTATTTCTAATATTGGTAAATCGGCAGCAAAATCTTTAATGAAAAAATTTAAGACAATGGATCAATTGATGAATGCATCTTATGAACAACTTATTGAAGTCAATGATATTGGTGATACGAGTGCACAAATTTTAATTGATTATTTTAAAGATGAAAAGAATAAAGAAATGATTCATAAATTAGAACAATATGGATTAAAAATGGAAATTGAAGATACTCAAAGTTCATCTTTATTAGAAAATATGACTTTTGTTGTTACAGGAACACTTCCTACATTATCTAGAAAAGAAGCAGCTACTTTAATAGAAAATAATGGTGGAAAGGTTTCAGGATCTGTGTCTAAAAAAACAACTTATTTATTAGCTGGGGAAAATGCAGGTAGTAAACTTACAAAAGCACAATCTTTAAATATTCCAGTTTTAACTGAAGAAATGTTTATGGAAATGATAAAATCGTAATTTCGTGTTATAATGCATAAAAAAGGAGGTCACTATGAAAAAAATAGTTACTATTATTCTTTGTTTGCTTATATGTACAGGGTGTACATCAACTTCTAGTAAAAAAGAAACAAAAAGTAGTCAAGATACATCATCTACAGATTCTTTAGATGATTCATTTTATCCTATTGTTAATTTAGGAACAAATTTAATAAGAGAAACTTTTTATCAAGACTTTTCTTCATCTGAAGATTTTCAAACAATAGGTAGAGAATTACAAGCTTTATCGACAGATTATTTCTCTACTTCAGATTATTATATGTCTGAAGGTTTACAACTTGTTCAAAAAGATAAATATCAACTTTTAAAGAAAGAAAAATATTCTTTACAACCTTTAAATGGTGAAAAAGTAGATGGTCAAGAAATTAGTAAGATGGTAGAAAATATCAGTGAACAAGATTATTATGAAAAAAGTGGAGATAAATATACATTAAAGGGAATGTCAATTGCAATTATTTTGGATCCAAAAGGTGGGACAAATGCTGTCTTATCTGAAGGAAGCATTAATAGTTATGCTAAAGAAGTAATTCCAAAGTTATATAAATATCTTCAAACTAAAAAGTCTATTAAAGATATACCTACATTAATTGCTGTTTATCGTAAAAATGATAATGATGAAAATAGTTATAATGGACGTTTTATTTATAGTAGTTATTGTCAAAATGGTAAAGTTGGAAATATTAAGTCTTTAGATTATGCCACTTATATTTTTACAAGTGATGAAGCAAATAAAGCAGATGAAGCACTTTATTCTCAATTTTCGGTTTTTAAAAACAATGTAAAAAATGCTGTAACAGAAGCTGTTGGAGTAGTTGGTTATGGAAAATATGAAGATGGTTCAATTCAAAGCTTAAAAATTCAAATTACAGCAAGTGTAAAAAGTTATACAGAACTTATTTATGTAGTAGAAACAGTTGCTGATCAAATGGATAATCATTTTTCGGGGTTTGATAGTTATGCTGTGATTAATGATCAAGATGGATTAAAAGCGGTTGTAATTAAAAATGCTGGAAAGGATGCACAAAGTACATTATTGTATTAATGATAGACATTTGATACAATGGTAGAAGAGAAGGTGAAATAATGGCAAGAGAAAGATTTTCTTTTGATGATACGATAGAATATGATAAAGATGAATTAAAACCTAACAATGATATTCATGCAAATCATACAGGAAAGTTTACATTTGATGATGAAGTAAAGGAGAACAAGGTGGCTAAACCTCAAAAGAAGAAAAGAAAATTAAAAATATGGCATGTTGTTTTAACATTATTTGTTGTAGTAGTAATTGCTTTTTTCCTTTATATTTTTGTTTTTTCAGGAAATAATAGTGGACCTGTTTATGGGGAAAGATGTGCAAAATTATTAACTGTTGATAAAAATGCAATTACTCAAGTTGAATCACAAATAGAGCAAGATGGAAATATTCAAGATGTAACCATTAAAGTAAGTTGTCGAACAATTAAACTGACTTATCAATTAGCTGATAATATTCAAGTTGATACTGCTAAATCTTTAGTTGAAAATTCTTTACATACTTTTGATGATGCAATGGGTCAAAGTAAAGAAGATGGGGCTGCTTGGTCACAACTTTTAAATAAAGCAAATGGTCGTTTACAATATGATTTAGAAATTATTGTAAAATCTAATGGTGAAAGTGATTTCCCACTTTTTGGAACAAAGCATGCAGGTGTTGATGCTATTACTTATACTGGTCAAAATGTTAAAGATCAAGCATCAGCAGATAAAGCTATTCAAAGACAAGCAGAAGTAGATGCTGCAAATAAAGCTGCAGCAAATAATAATCAATAAACGAGCCTAGCTCGTTTTTTTGGAGGAAAAAATGAAAAAAAATGATTATTTTATAGGAGAATGTGTAGATCAATCTCATGATGGCAAAGGAATTGTTAAATATGAAGGATTTACTTATTTTGTAAATGGAATGATTACAGGAGAAGTAGGTCAAATTAAATGTATAAAAATGTTGAAAAATTATGGAGTAGGTAGACTTATTGAATTACATCAACCTTCACCTGAAAGAGTTAATCCTAAATGTCATATTTATCAAGGATGTGGTGGATGTCATTTAATGCATTTATCTAGTCTTGGACAACAAAACTTTAAAACAAAAAGAGTTAAGGATTGTATGGAAAGAATTGGACATTTAGAAGTAGATGTACAACCTTGTTTGATGCAAGAAGATCCTTGGTATTATCGTAATAAAGTACAAATGCCTTTAGGTTATGATAAAAATGGACAATTAGTGACAGGTTTTTATAAACAAAGAACAAATGATATTATTGCTTGTGATGAATGTTTGATTCAAAATAAAGAATCTAATGCTGTTATTCAAAGAGTTAAAGAACTCTTTGTAAAGTATGATATTAAACCTTATGATAAAGTAAAACATCAAGGAAATATTAAACATATTCTTACTAAAAAAGGTTATCATAGTGAAGAATTTATGCTTTGTTTCATTACATATCAAAAAACAATTAAACATATTGATAAAATTATAGAAACACTTGTTAAAGAATTTCCACATATTAAAACTATTATCCAAAATATTAATGAAAGACATGATAATGTCATTTTAGGAGAAGAAGAAAAGATTCTTTATGGAAAAGGCTATATTTATGATACATTATTAGGCAATCAATATAAAATTTCTTTAAAATCATTTTATCAAATCAATCCTATTCAAGTAGAAAAACTTTATCAAACAGCGATTGATTTAGCACATCTTACAAAAGAATCAACTGTCTTAGATGCTTATTGTGGAATTGGGACCATTACCCTTTCACTTGCAAAACATGTAAAGAAAGTCTATGGAGTTGAAGTTGTTCCTCAAGCCATTGAAGATGCTAAAAATAATGCTTTACTTAATAAAATAGATAACGCTGATTTTGTTTGTGATGATGCTGGAAAATACATGGTCGAACTTGTTAAAAAGAATACTCATTTAGATGTTGTTTTTGTTGATCCACCTCGAAAAGGATGTTCAGAAGAATTCTTAGAACATTTATTACAAGCAAGTCCTAAAGAAATTATTTATATTTCTTGTGATGTTGCCACTCAAGCAAGAGATGCTAAGTATTTAAATGAGCATGGTTATACAATTACGAATTGTCAACCAGTAGATATGTTCCCACATACCTTCCACATTGAAAATATTTTAAGATTTGAGAAATCCTAGTGATTTCTTTTTTTATAGAAAATTATTTATAAATATGTATCGTAAAAATGATAAATGTATCAATTGGTACATTTATCATTGAAAATTTATTTAATTAG